>CALBXK010000283.1 GCA_937890535.1 uncultured Spartobacteria bacterium | reverse complement strand
TTCATTCCCGGTATTGGTTTGCCTCCCCGGAAGTCGCAAAGGATGGGAGACCACCCCAGCCATATGGATATCGTGAAGGCGATTCGTGCTGGGGATCCGCGGGTGGTTCGCGACATCATCATGGCCAGCATGATCGGCACGAAGGAGGGGGCGATCCGGCGGTTTAGTGGTTATCAAATGGAACATGCGCTCTGATCGGGATTTCCCGACTCTTTTTGCTCCCCGGATGCGCTTTTCTGAAACCCATCAAAGCGGGCACCCTGAGCTTCCCATTCAGGGGTTAATCGTGCAGGTGATCCATCCTTGGCGTCCAAGTCGGTCGTGGATGAAGCGGAGGGTCGTGTTGATTGCGAAATAGAAATCCGCCGCTCCCTGGGGCTTGGTGTTTGATAAGGAGGGCCGCCGGATTTCATGACTGAACTGGCCTCATTCCTTTCGGGAAATTACGAAAAAAAAGACCCCGTGAACAGGGATCCCGTGCAATTTTTGGATTTTCCAGTTGTGCATTTGCCAAAAGTATGGTGGTTACTAACATGTTAGATGTTGAAATTTTCTTGGCAAGAAAAACCAAGTGAGTCACTGAACCCCAGAATTCATCCGCTTCATATATATCCTACGCCATGATGCTGCCTCCGTTTCGCTCGAGTTTGTCAAAAGTCGCCACCGCCTTTTTCGTGGCCCAGATCCTATCCGCCGACTGTGCCGCGCCGCCGCCCGCGGAAAAAAACGAACGCTGGGCGGTTCCGAGTTGGGGGGATGTGGTTTGCTTGTATGGTCCGGGAACGGACGCCTCTATGGACTCTCCCGAAGCCATGGAGAAGACCATAAAACGTTGGATCGCGCGGGGCTTCACCGGGGTCACACTTCGCTCGGATCTGGCGGATTACGAACCGATGATTTCTCGAAACAACAGCACTCAGCAGAATCCGCGGTTGCAACTGCTGCTCGATTACGTGGATCGAGTGTCCGAAAAATTTAACGTGCTCAAAACCGCCGAGAATATTTCCGCCCCGCTGGGCTTCAAAATGTGGGCTTGGCATCCGCATCTTTATAGCGACGGAGCGCCCGGGGATATCGGCACTCCCGGCCTCGGGCGGATGATCCCGTGGTCGTATTCGAGCCAGTATTTTCTCGATCATCCCGAGGGCCTGACCATTGATCGCGAAGGCAATAAATTATGGATGGTGCGCGAGTATGCCTATCCCGAAGCGAGGGCGACCAAGGTTTCTGAGTTCGTCCATATGGCGAAAACTCTCGGAATCAAGCGATTCATGGCCTGCATGCGCAGTGAGGTGAACCAATTGGTGGATCCTCCGGAGAAAGGTGACCAATACGGTTTCAATCAGCCCGTGGTGGACGAGATGAAGGCGAGATACAATGTGGACATCCTGACCGATCCCCGTTTCGACGTGTTTGGTCCCGAGTTTAAGATCGAGGATCCCATGGTGGAGAACTGGCGCAATCTGCGTGGGGAGCACATTACGCAGTTTTATCGCGAGTTGCGGAAGGCCATGAATGAGGTCGATCCCAAGATTCAAATTGCGGTCACCTTGTCGGGCGACTATGCGGGGCCTCCGCTGGGCAACCAGCGTCTCGATTGGCGGACGTGGGTGGATGAAGGATTGGTCGATGCCCTGATTACGCCCGTCTTCTTCGAGGCGACCCTGGACCATGAGGCGGGGAAAAAAGGATATCTTACCAACGTGAGAGAAAGCGTTGGCGTAATTCCGTTCACCGAAATCAAGGACTACATTGCGAAGAGCAAGCATCCGGAAATTGAAGTGATTTCCACCGGAGCCACCGCCTATTTCGACGAACCGCCGCCCGCGGGGACAGACGGTTGGCGTTGCGATGTCTGGTATGAACTTTACACCTCGGCTTGGTTTCAGCGTTGGAGCCAGTGGATGAAGGATGTGGAGGAATTTGGGAAGATTGCTTTCATCAAACAGAATTTTGATAAGTTTCCCACCGATCCCTCCCAACTTCCGCCGGCGGGATCCGCAGGCTTGGTGTCTTACGATCCCAAGATCCGGGCGTGCCCGGGTGGATGGTATCCCTTCGGAGACGAGGCCAGTGGCAAGGCGTTTATCCAGGACAAAATTAAACACGGAGATGCCGGCAATTCCATTCGTCTGACCAGCAACGGCGCTGAGGGTCCCTCGTTCATTGGCTATCACAACGCGGACGCAGATCGCAGCAACATCTCGGCGCGTCTCGACACCTCGATTACAAACGGAAAGTGCGCCTATGCGTTTTGGGTTTACCGGAAAAGTGATCGGAGCGGGTTGATCACATACTTGGAGAACCGGGGCGGGGAGTTGGATGTCGGATTGAAAGTGGAATCGGGTACAGGGGAGGTTTCCTACACCACCGGTCGCAGCGGGGGCGGAAACGGAACGTGGGTCAAGTCCGGCTATGCACTCCCTGTGGGGGAGTGGCAGCGGTTTTCGATCGACGTGGATTTCAATGAGGCTACTTATGCGGCCTCCGCCGGACCCAAGGGGGAGACTTTGATTGGAGAGAATATCCCATACAGCCCACCGCCTCCCCGCACGACGATGCAGAACGGCGTCAACGTGGAGATCAAGGTTCCAACCTACAAATCGTTCAGGCAGGTTCTCTTCCAACCTCTGGGTCCGGCTGGCAACAATGTCTATGTGGATGACGTGGAGGTGTCCTGGATGCCGGATCTGCTGTTCACCCCGGCCAGTGAGGTGAAGTTTTTCGACGATTTTGAAGAGGATGCTCTCAAGGCGAATCTCAACGGAGCAACCGCCCAAGGTGGCCAATGGACCACCGGGCCGGAGGCACCAGGACCGTTCCAGGTGATCTCCAGCACATCGTACCGGGAGGGGGTGAAATCCGTTTTGACTACCCGGCGGGGAGACCTTCGCCCGGTCCCGGCCCAGCCTGTCCGTCTGAAGGCTAATGAAGTTCTGACTTATGATGTGGATTTGTTCATCCGTTCAAATTCCAGTTATCCCAGTATCATTCCCGGTCAAACCGAGGATTCCCGCAACGAGGTCGGACTCATCATTGAGCGCGGGGACGGCAAGGAGGGAATCATCGCCGAGGCTCGTGCGGCCAAGGGAAAATGGACGCTCAAGGCTGGCGACAAAGGCCAAGGGGCCGACATCGCAGTTCCGTATGATTGCTGGATGCAAGTGCAACTGGCGGTGGACATGGCTTCCCGCACGGTCACTCTGGTGCAGCAGCAAATCGGACAGGTGGCGCAAAAACTCGCCACGGCTCCCTTGCCGGAAGATTTTCAGCCGGGACAGCCGCTGGCATTTCGGATCAATCTCGGCCCTTCGAACAGCCGCGTCGTTCTCGATAATGTCAGAATTGCGGTGGGGAAGACGGAGGTTGCGAACGTGGCGGCCTTATTGAAATAAATGTCGTAATCATCCAGACCATGACCGTTGTCGTGACCGTGACGGCGCCACGGTCGATTCCTGGATAATTTCTCCTCCGGTGAAGGATCGGGCGAAATTTCCAAGATCGGATAATGATTTCTTGATCTTCGCTGGCGCTCCATGTTGAATCCTGACATGTCAATAAACGGTCAGACTGCGTCCACTCGGTTCCGGTTTCTGCCAACGGTCTTGCGATCCGCGATTAAGAGGGGAATGGCCGGAGGGATGGCTCTGTTTGCGGGTTCCGCAGGCTGGTGTGGAGAAAGTCCACTGGCGGCTTCACCGGCATCCTCAGAAACCATTGAACGCTGGGCGGTCCCGAGTTGGGGCGATATCGTTTGCCTGTACGGGCCGGGGACAGATGCCTCCATGGATACGCCCGAAGCTCTGGAGCGGACGATCAAGCGCTGGAAGGCCCGCGGTATGAATGGAGTGACGATGCGCTCGGATCTGGCGGATTTCGAGCCGATGATCTCTCGGAATCACAGCACCCAGGAGAATCCGCGTTTGGAACTGCTACTCGACTACTTGGATCGCGTGGCGGAAAAGTTCAATGTTCTCGCGACGGCGGAGAAAATTTCCGCCCCACTTGATTTTAAGATGTGGGTCTGGCACCCCTATATCTACAGCGATGGGGCACCGGAGAACATTGGCACCCCGGGCTGGGGCCGGATGATTCCCTGGCCTTATACGGTGCAGTATTTCCTCGATCATCCGGAGGGAATTACGGTGGATCGCAAGGGCAACAAACTATGGATGGTGCGGGAGTTCGCCTACCCCGAGGCGCGGGCGAGCAAAATTTCGGAGTTCGTCCACATGGCAAAGACCCTCGGCGTGAAACGTTTCCTGTCTTGTATGCGCAGCGAGGTGAATCAATTGGTTGATCCCCCGGAGATGGGCGATCAATACGGTTTTAATCAACTGGTGGTGGAGGAAATGAAAGAGAAGTACCAGGTGGATATTTTAACCGATCCGCGCTTCGACGCCTTCAGCCCGGACTTCCAGTTGCACGATCCGATGGTTGAAAACTGGCGAAAATTGCGGGGAGGACATATCACCCAATTCTACCGGGATCTGAGGAAGGCCTTGGATGAGGTGGATCCCAAGATTGATCTAGCGGTCACCCTATCTGGTGACTACGCGGGGCCTCCGTTGGGCAACCAAAAGTTGGACTGGCGGACCTGGGTGGACGAGGGTTTGATTGACGCCATCGTCGCTCCCGTTACCTTCGAAGGCACTCTGGATTCGGATGCGGACAAGAAAAATTATCTCACCAACGCGAGAGAGGGAGTCGGTGTTCCCACCTTTGTTCAGATGCGGGACTTCATCGCGCAAAGCAAGCATCCCGAAGTCAAATTGATCTCCGGCGGGGCGATGGCGTACTTTGACGAGCCGCCTTTGCCTGGGACCAATGGCTGGCGGGTTGACGTTTGGTATGAATCATACACTTCGGCCTGGCAGCAGCGCTGGCGCCAGTGGATGGACGATGTGGAAAAGCTGGGCGCGATCAATTTTATCCTGCAAAACTTTGACAGTTTCCCCACCGATGCCAGCAAGCTTCCCCCGGCGGGATCCCTCGGTTTGATGAATTACGATCCGGCCATCCATGCCTGTCCGGGTGGGTGGTATCCTTTTGGCGACGAAGCGAGCGGAAAGGCCGTGGTCCAGGATAAGATCCGGCGGGGAGAAACCGGTCATGCCGTGCGACTGACGAGTGATGGGGCGAACGGCCCGGCCTTCATCGGGTGGCACAATGCGGAGGTGGATCGCAGTAATATCTCGATGCGCCTTGACACGTCGGTCAGCAGCGGAATCTGCAATTATTCGTTTTGGGTTCAGCGGGAGAGTGAGGACAGCGGGATCATTTCGTATCTGGAGAATGAAGGCGGTGAACTCGATGTTGGTTTGAAACTCGAGCCCAAGACGGGTTTGATCTTCTACACCACCGGTCGGGGTCCCGGCGGAGAGGGAACCTGGCAACCGACGACGGGCACTGTCCCGGTCGGGGAGTGGCAGCGCCTTGAGATTGTGGTGGATTTTTCGAAGCAGAGCTATGCGGTCCGACTCGGGGAAAATGCAGCGATCCTGCTCGCTGAAAACATTCCCTACACGCCGCCGCAACCCCGCAGGGTCGAACTTAATGGAGTCAACGAGCAGTTTGATGTCCCAACCTACAAGGGCTTCCGTCAGGTGCTTTTCCAGCCCCTGGGCTCCGCTGGCAGCAAAACATACCTTGACGATTTGGCGGTACTTTGGAAACCCGAACAGATCTTCACCGAAGCGAAAGACATCAAATTCGAGGACGACTTCGAGCAAGATCAACGCGGGGCGGATCTCAACG
Organism: uncultured Spartobacteria bacterium; assembly: GCA_937890535.1. Taxonomy (GTDB): domain Bacteria; phylum Verrucomicrobiota; class Verrucomicrobiia; order Chthoniobacterales; family Terrimicrobiaceae; genus CAMASH01. The sequence goes on along the minus strand of CALBXK010000283.1, from coordinate 6,099 downwards.
GACTGAAGGCCCGTGAGGGCGGGACGTGGGTGACAGAACCGCCTGGGCCAGGACCGTTTCAGATTATTTCGAGCACGTCCTACCGGGAAGGAACGAACTCGGCTCTCACCACCCGGCGAGGCGTGATCCGGCCCATCCCATCCCAACCAGTCATGGTCCCGAAGGACGGAGTACTGACTTTTGACGCTGATTTGTTTATCCGTTCGGATTTGCCATATCCGTACATCCTGCCGGGTAAGACGGAGTCCTCGCGCAATGAAGTGCGACTTATCATCGAGCAGGCTGACGGCAAGCCCGTGGCCACCGCTGCGGCAGTCAAAGGAAAGTGGTCTTTGGCGGAGAATGGGAAAGCCAAAGAAAGCAGCATTGCCGTGCCCTATGATTGCTGGATGCAAGTGCAATTGGCTATCGATCTGCGGACCCGTACCTGCACGCTGGCCCAGCAACAGATCGGACAGGTCGCGCAGAAACTGGTGACAGTTTCCCTGCCGGAGGACTTTCAACCGGGACAACCCCTGTCCTGCCGGATCAATCTCGGGCCGAACAACGATATTGTTGTGCTCGATAATGTGAAGATCGCGGTGGACGAACCATCGCTGCCCCAATGAAAATCGCCGATCTCTTTTCTCTCAATGGGCGAACTGCGGTGGTGAGCGCGGGAGCGCGCAATTTTGGCTATTATTTCGCGCAGGCTCTGGCGGAAGCTGGCGCCAGGGTTCACCTGACGTCCCGCTCGGCGGAACAGGCCGCTGCGTCGGCAGAAAAACTTCGATCGGAGACCGGTTCGGAAGTTTTCGGTCATGGGGTGGATCCCGGGGATGAGGCGGCCGTGGTCGCGTTTTTTGCCCAGCTTGGCGAAGATGAAGGATCGTGCGACATCCTGATCAACAACGCGGGAGGACGTCCGCCGTATCCCGTGGCTTCAAATGATTACGCCTATGCGATGGAGCATCATCCCCTGGAAATTTGGAAGGGCGCGATCGACGCCTACCTGACCAGTTCGTTCGTGATGACCAAATATGCGTTGCCTTTGATAAAACGCAGTCGTGCGGGATCCATCATTTTTGTCAGTTCGATTTCCGGTTTGGTGGGCCGGGATCGCAGCCTCTACCGTCCGTTTGCCGATCAGAATGCGAACTGCGTGGATTACAGTGCGGCCAAGGCTGGCATGATCGGGTTAATGCAGGATCTGGCCGCGCAGGTCGGACCGGAGGGGATCAGGGTTAATGCAATCTCGCCTGGAGGCTTTGAGCGAGGGCATCCGAAAGACTTTGTGGCCGAATACTCCAAGCGCACCATGCTGGGCCGGATGGGGGAGGATGCCGTTGACTTGAAAGGCGCGGTGGTGTTTCTGGCTTCAGATGCTTCCCGTTATGTCACTGGTCACAATCTCATCGTCGATGGGGGCTTCGTTTCGTATCGTTAAGGCGATCCTGCTTGGGTTTGTCGTTTTGTGCTCGGGCCTTGGGGTCCGCGCAGAAGAACCGACCGGTCTCTATGTCAGTCCGGCCGGACATAATTATCGTTCCGATGGCATGCCCCTGCAGTCCGCCGCATCGGTACAGGCCTCTTTGCGGTTGTGTGCTAAGATGGGAATTAAGCGGATTTACTGGCGGGGGTTTCAGGAACAATATTTGACAAGACACGCCCTGCGCCGGGCAGCGAATTTTTCCCTCTTCGAATACTGGGAGTGGCTGCGCGAATTGGACGAAACGCGGGGGATTCATCAGGCGGCAGTACAGACGTCAGCGGAGACAGGAATGGAAATTTGGGGGGTGTTCGGGCTCTTCGATCATGGTTCCGATCCGCGCGAGGATGCCTATTGTGGGGCCGCTTCGGGTTATGGTCCGGCGGTCTATTCCGACTCGCTGCGAATCGAATTTCCCGAAGAAATTCCGCGGGACCGCGAGGGAATTCGAGCGCAATGCGGAACCTTACGGCTGACAAATCCAGTGTTGCGGAAGAAGCTGATAAAGCGTCTGAGCGCGCTGATGGATGAGGGTTATCAGGGGCTGCTTCTTTATTCCTACATGGAAAACCTTAGCCTCTGGTTTCCGGGCGAGTTCGATCGGGAACCCCTTGGGCCGTTAACCGCAAAGGAAGTGACCACATTCGTGCGGGAACTCCGCGACGAGCTGTCGAAAAAGAACAAGCGACTCGCCCTCCAGATTGATCCGCGCCAGGCTTTTCGCCATCTTCCTTCGCCGTGGCTCGGGCTCACTCCTTCGGTCAACACTGTCGGTAATGTGCCAATTGCCTGGGAGGAGTGGTTGCGTGAGGGCTTGCTTGATGAACTGGTGTTTTCGGTCCCGCCGGATGCCGAAAAGGAGTCGGTGGCGTTTGCCGAAGATGTCTCGCGGAAATTTCCCAAGGTGCCGGTTAGTCTGCTGGCCCGCCAAGCCTGGCCGAAATCCTCCTTAGCGCTGGCGGTTGATGCGAGGTCGCCGGAGTGGCAGGCGCGATTTCAGCGGCAGGCGGAATCGGTGGATGCTCTGCGCCTTTGGGCCGAATGCACCGACTCGCGGGCCCCGGAATTGACGACAATTTTTAGTTCAGATAGTGCCACGGTCGTGGCCGCTTTGGCGTCAGCGATGAAATCCCCTTCTTCGGCTCAGGCGTTGGCGTTGGCCGCATTGGTGAAGGAACGCCAAGAATATTCCGTTCGTCACCAAGCTAGCGAGACCCTGGGTGCCTGGGGAGAAGAAGCTCGGGATGCATTGGCTTTGCTGGCAGCCGATGAAGATGCCTCGGTCCGCCGTGTGGCCTACATGGCAGCCACTAAGATGAACCCAATTGCAATGGCACGTCCACTTTTGGACCAAGCGGTTAGTGATCCTGATCCTTATAATCGCTGGGTGGGATTTCGCGGCTTGGGAAGGGTGCCAATGGATCCGGCTTTGCAGGCCCTGGTGGCAAAAATCGTGACCGAAGACCCGGATCCCACCGTTCGTAGCGTAGCCGCCTGGCTGGTGCGACCAGGAATGAAAATCGACCCGGATTTGTTCGAGGCGTTGTCGGCCCGTTTTGTGGCTCTGCACGCTGGAAAAGACTGGCGTTGGGAGTTCCGGACCTTCGGAGACGCCTTGTTCGGAAACGGACCGGATGGCCGTGCCTTTTTGGAAAAATGCTTAATTCAAAAGCAAAATCCCGACTTGGCCGATTCCGCATGGAGATGTCTCTTTGTTCGACAAAATGGGGGTAGTCTTGATTTGGTTGAGCCCGCCTTTGCTCTCAAGGCCTACCAATCTCATCCGGAGGTTCGTCCGGATGCGGGGCGCACATCCAACGAGTAGATAAAATGGCAGGAAGACGAAAAAGGATTGCGCTGACATGTCAATGTAGATAGGGATTCATTCAATGAGTTCAAAAGGAGCGGCTTTAGTAGTGACAGATGTGGGACAGGTCGAGACACGCGACCTGACCGTGCCTGCGCTTTCGGCGGGGGAAGTGAAGATTCAAGCGCTGTATTCCCTGCTTAGCATTGGCACTGAGATTTCGATTGCGAACGGCCATCGGATGGAAAACGCCAAGTTTCCTTATGTTCCCGGCTATCAGGGTGTGGGCCGGATTTGTGAAGTGACCGAGGAATCGAAAGGATTTCGCGTTGGCGATGAGGTTTTGTATTTGGGCGGCCGGACGGAGGAACCGGTGCAGGCCGTTTGGGGGGCCCACCAACAAATCATTGTTTGTGGAACGGAAAGCCTGATCCCGGTTCCGACCGCGGTTGCTCCCGAGGAAGCCGCGCTGGCGCCGCTTTTTGCCGTGGGCATGCACGGAGTGAATTTGGCGCAGGTGGCCCCGTCGGATGTGGTTGTTGTGCTCGGTCATGGCCTGATTGGTGCCGGGGCGGCGCAAGCGGCGAGGGCTCGTGGGGCGTTTGTGATTGTCAGCGAACCGGATGCCGCCCGGCGAGCTCTGGCGGCAAAATATGGGGCGCATCTTGTGGTGGATCCCAAAACGGAATCTCTGGCGGATGCGGTCAAATCCGTCTTGTCCCCCGGAGCGAGGGGGGCGGATGTGGTCATCGAATCCAGCGGCGTGGCTTCGCTGATTGAGCCGGGGATGGAACTTTGCAAACCTGACGCCCGGTATGTGCTTCAAGGCTGGTATTCGGGCGACGTCTCTTTTTGCTTTATGACGGCGCACCGTCGGCAATTGACCTTGCTTTGTCCAACGGGCTGGGGGCCGGTGGGCACTAAGGAAGCCGCACTGCGGCTTGCCGCCGCGGGAATTTTTCAGGCAACTCCCTATTTGTCTCATCGGATTCCCGTGTCGGGGGCGGCCGATGCTTACCGCATGGCCATGGGTCCTGAACGCAACACGATCCTTGGATTACTTTTTGATTGGAACGCATGAAAGCAGCCGTTGTTGCAGCACCTGGAGTTTTGGAAATTTGGGACATTCCCGTGCCCAAGCCCAACCCGTATCAGGCCTTGGTGCGGATGGATGTGGTAGGGGTTTGCAGCGCGACCGACCGGAAGCTCGTTCATGGCACGAAGCCTTTCGAACCGACTTATCCGATGTTGCTTGGCCATGAAAGCGTGGGGACAGTGGTGGAATTGGGCGCGAGGGTGCGCAGTTATGTGCTGGGAGATCGCGTCTTGCGGCCTTGCGCAATCTATCCTGGACAAACGTTCGAGGGGCTTTCTTCTTCCTGGGGGAGTTTCGCCGAGTATGGGTTGGTGACTGATTTGGAGAGCTGGCGTCAAGAGGAGCCCGAAGGTGAACACACGCGGTTCGGTTATGCCCGAATGCAGAAAACGATTCCGGCCGCCCTGACGATGGAGCAGGCGTGTCTATTGATCACCTGGAAGGAAACGTTCAGTTCGTTAACCCAGGCGGGGGAGATTGCCGGTAAGGACGTTGTGGTGCTGGGTGACGGTGCGGTGGGGTTGAGTTTTGTGGCTTGGAGCCAGGCCTTGGGCGCAGCTTCGATTTTGGCGGTGGGCCGGCGGGGATTTCGGCTGGAACGGGCCCGGACTTTGGGTGCGACCGCGACCTGCAACGTTCGCGAGGGCGAAAAATTTGTGGGCGGTCGGGATTTTGATCTGGTGGTGGACACGCTCGGTACCAATGCGGCCATTGCGGAGTCGCTGCCGAGAATGCGGCCGCATGGGGTATTTTGCGTTTACGGAATGGACGGCAGTTTCGAGACCGCTTTCGACCGGTCGCTGGGACCGGTGAGCTGGTCGTATCTACAAGCTAATCCCGACGAGGTGGGCGTGCATGACGAAGTCGTCGGGCGGCTTTCCGCCGAACCACTCGATGCGAATCATTGGATCACTTTTCGCGGTGGAATCGATGACCTTCCGGCCGCTTTTTCCCATTTGGAAACCCCGCAGTCTGTCAAAGCCATCATCACTTTTCATGAATAATACTTCGATCTATCGCGAAACCTTTGATGATGGACCCGCCGGATGGTGGGGTTGGGGAGGAAACCACATTGGCCTCCAGACCATTCCGCACCGGGACAGTTACCTGGAGACAATCAGCCCGTGGTGGATTGATTACAACCACGCGCCTCCCGGAGCAGGTTATCTGCACATGCTCTTCTGTCTTACGACCAAGGGTCCGTTGGGCGAACAAATCCAAGAGGCGGCGGGTCCGAATCGTTTTGTCCAGGGAGGCTTTTCCCGCAATTTCGAAAATGCCGAAATCCGTGTCCGCGTCCGTGGGGAGATGAAGATGCGGGGCGCGAATGTGGTCCTTCTCATCCAGGCAGGCAACGAGGGCGTGACGGCGCCTTGGGCGTTGACGTCGCAGCCGATTATCGTCGAGCCGGAATGGCGGGAGCAAACCCTTTGTTTGCGTCCGAATGAGAGTGAATGGACCTGCTTGAAAGGTCGTCACGACCGTCAGGATTATTATGCGGAACGTCCGCTGGAGACCTGTTTGAGAGACGTAAATGTCAACCTCATGCTTATCGCTTTTCCCCTCGATATCGTGCCTATGGGCGATCCGGGTGGGGACATTCACGCCTTACGGCCGGAGCGTGACTATCCGGTCTGGCGTTCAAACCTCCCAGAAGGCCGCCTGCAACTCGACCAATTCGAAATCCACTACCCATGAGTTCCTACGCCGCACCCTCAAAATCTCCGG
>CALBXK010000282.1 GCA_937890535.1 uncultured Spartobacteria bacterium | reverse complement strand
AAATAGGAATGACTCGCCTGGGTCAGGGTCGCGCCATCGCTCGGCCCGGAATTTCCGATCCTATAAGAGGCCTTCCGTCGTGGGCAACCGGAATCCGCCACCGGACGGAACCATATCAATCTCGTATCTGAAAGAGTTGGAGAAACTCAAAGACGGAGCAATGGCCGCAAAAAGGGGCGGATGGGGAGCGGCGGGAGAAGGTAGCGGTACCCGAAAATGACAAACGCTGTCCCACCCCCAACTTTCCTGAAATTTTTCTATCGGGAGCTGTATCGCCACTGCCCGTCTATTCTCAGACCTAGGAACTCCAGAAAGTTTATCCGCATAAGATGTTTTCCTTAAGTAAGTAACAAATCGCGCAATTCCTAGTAATTGCTTGGTCGATGTGACAATCGGCCGCGACCTCCCTTGAATTCGGTCTTCGAGATGAAAAGCGAGACGTCACATATTCAAAAATTCAGCAGCGCCGAGGTGGATCTTATCCGCCGCGATCCGCCTGCAGTGATGGATGTGCCGACTGTATCAGTTTTTCTCGGTCAATCTGAACGAAAAACTCGTGATGACATTCGGCTCCGCCGGATTCCATCGCTCCGCCTCGGTGGAAGAATACTCGTTCGTCGGACCGATCTTGAACACGCCTTGGAGCGTCTAGTGATAGGCGGACCTCGGAAGTGCCGGTAGCACAAACGCTATCCAGGCCATTGATCTTTGACATTCTAAAAGTTAGACGAAATCTTAAGATTTCCCGAACAAGCGACTCGATCGCGCGAACCTACCGGCAACGGTGGAGGATGCGCGACGGTGGCCGGTCTCAATCCGGCCCCGATGGCAGCGTGGCGAGCGAGTGCGGGGCCTAGCCCCAATTCTCGCCGCTCCGATAGCGAGTTGAATGGCACGCCCCGTCCAGCAGCCGACGACCAAGGCACTGGGCGAAGCGGGCGGAAAGGGCTCCACATGACCTTCGGTCAACAGGAGCCCCGCCACAGTCGGAAAGGTAGACGAACAGGAAGGACCTCAACCCTGCGTAAGGAGAAAGCGGCCGCCCTATGGGGCAATGGCCGCAGCCAAAATGGCAATGGAACCAATGCCCGGTATCGGGACAACACCGGGGTTATCCCACACGGTTCTCGCAGTCTGGCCCCTACCTAATCCGACGCAAATCGCCGCGCTGAAAACGAGGACACTGGCAGCATCCCAGTCACCTCCAAGGTGACCAAGCTGGTCAGCCGAATGGAGCTGCCAGGCAGGAGCCCCGACCAAGCAAACGCCCGACCGTAATGGCCGGGATACGCAGAATTCGAGGCAATGGACGGAATTAACACTGAAGCAAATACTAATGAAGGACATTACCTATAAGTGGGAAGACATCGACTGGGCGAAAGCCGAGAACGAGGTCTTCCGAATGCAGAAGCGGATATTCCGCAAATCGAAAGACAATCGTCGCACCGAAATACACAGGCTTCAGCAACTGCTCGCTGAGAGCTGGTACGCTCGCTGCCTTGCGGTCCGCAGGGCGGCAGAGGACAGCCGGGGAAAAGGTACCCCCGGCATTGACGGTCAGAAAAACCTCTCGGACGCTCAAAAGCTACAGCTCGCAAAGAGACTGTCGATACAGCAGCGGCCGAAACCGGTACGCCGGACATACATTCCCAAACCCGGAAGCTCAGAGCTTCGACCCTTGGGAATTCCGACCATCGCTGACCGGGCCCTACAGCAGCTCATTGTGTTCGTATTGGAACCGGAATGGGAGGCGCACCTCGCTCCCCATCAATATGGGTTCCGCCGCGGACGAAGCTGCCACGATGCCCTGATCCATATCCGGCTGCATATCCAACGCAGCCCCAAATGGGTTCTAGACGCGGACATCGAGAAATTCTTCGACAGGCTGGATCATTCAGCACTACTGGAGAAGCTCGGCACATGGCCCCGCATGAGAATCGCGATCTCGCGTATTCTAAGGTCGGGTGCCTTGGACGGGAACGAACTGGTCCCCAGCGATCAGGGAACCCCGCAGGGTGGCCCCCTCAGCCCACTGCTGGCCAACATCGCACTATCCGGGCTCGAACGAGCACTGGGTTCGGCGATAAAGGCCGGTACCAACGTTGACGGCCACAGGGTCAGCAAATCCCCGCGTATCGTGATCTACGCCGACGACTTCGTGGTTCTCCACGAACACCGTTCTGTAGTAGAGGCGGCCAAAGTCTTCATCGAAGGCTGGCTCCGCCCACTGGGGCTCAGCCTGAGCCCATCCAAGACGCGGATCACCCACACCCTGGAGAAAGTTGACGGCCAACAGGCTGGATTCGATTTCCTTGGGTGCCGGGTACAGCAGTTCAGGATCGGAAAATACTCCGCATCACCCTTCTTCGGAGGGATCTGGACAGACATCCGACCTAGCAAGAAGGCGGTGAAGCGACTCCTTGAAAATTGCGCAATGATCATCAGCAGGATGGGTCCGCATAAGAAGAGGAACGCATCATACCAACTTCGGCAGAAGAAAGGGCAGGACGGCCCGATTGAGATCATGATCATCCGTCTGAACCGATGCATTCGCGGCTGGAGTAACTACCACCGCTACCACAACGCAAAAACAACGTTCTCCGGGATTGATCATAAATTGTACCACACACTCTGGGCATGGGCCAAACGAACCTTTCCACGACGAGGCCATGAGCGCCTCGTACAGGAATTGTGGCTCACTCAGGGGCGACCTTGGACATTCAGGGCACCTCTCTCCTCATCGGGGGAGCCCCGTGAACTCTACAAGGCCGCCAGCACGCCCATAAAACGGTACATCCCTATACAGGCTGACCGCACGTTCTACGACGGCGATTGGGCCTACTGGGGGGCACGTCGCGGGAAATACCCGGGACTCCCCATGAACATTGGGGGCATGCTCAAACGGCAGGCAGGTAAGTGCGCTGGTTGCAAGGAAGCAATCGGACGGTACGAAAGGGTCACCACGACCCAGAAGCAACAGAAAGGAAGGCAATCAACGACGATCCTCCTTCACGAGAGGTGCGGCGACAAATCCACC
>CALBXK010000281.1 GCA_937890535.1 uncultured Spartobacteria bacterium | reverse complement strand
GAGTCCATGGATTCTAACCAATTGACATTGTGGAACTTATAACCGGACACTTGTGGGAGTGCTTCATTCATGATTTCTGCGGATTGATATATTCAGCGAACGTCCGCGATCACCTGCCCGGAACCGATGGCACGTCGAGTGCAGGGAGCGAAGCGACCAAGCACTCAAAGTGCCAGCGGTGGAGGGTTAGGTGGATCGCTCGGTTGAACTAAGCCGCTACGCGGCGAAGTGGTTCGGGGGCTTCCGGGCGGGGTGACATTGGTCGGACATTCATGGGTTCGTTCTAGTAGAACGGGCGGCTATGAACAATGCAAAACGTCCCTCGTCCGCGAAGCCAAAAACTGTCCGATCCACGCCGTCCGACCGCCCTCTCGGGCATCGAGTTCTGCCTGAACCATTGACCTACGACCACGCCTATCCTTCCATGAAGCGATACGCCGAGTTGCTGGCCCTGCGCTACGACTGCGGTCGCACCCGACACGCCTACTACCGCCAACTGGGGCTCTTGCAGCGCCATTTCAACGCGGACCCGCAATCGCTCACCCAAGATCAGATCCGGGAGTACCTGCTTTTCCTCAAGTTTGAGAAGCACTGGAAGCCGACCACGATCCGACAGGCGGTTGCCTGTCTGCGCTGTTTTTTCCACGAGCTCCTCGGGCTCGACCCCTGGGAGGTCTTTTCGCAAATTCGCACGAGGGACTCCGACACCCTTCCAGTCGTTCTTACTCGCTCGCAAGTCCAACTTTTACTCCGTCATATTCGGCTGCGCCGCTATCGCATTCCCATCAAATTGATTTATTGCTGCGGCCTGCGACTTTCTGAGTGCCTCTCGCTCACCATCTACGACATCAAAGGCTCCGAACAGAAGTTGGTCATTCGTCAGGGCAAGGGCCGGAAGGACCGCGTCGTTCCCCTTGCCTTGGATATGTTGGAGGATTTGCGTGCTTATTATCGGGTCCATCGTCACCCGCTCCTGATTTTCCCTAATGCTGGACGGGGGATCCAAAGCGGCACCGAACTCGTTTCCCGGATGCGGGCCGCCAAGACGGCCATGCCGCACGGCTCGCTTCAGCGGCTTTTGGTTCTCGCCCGCAAAAAGCTTAATATTCCCGACGCCACGGTTCATTCCCTCCGTCACAGTTACGCGACTCACTTGATCGAGCGCGGGGCCAGCCTGCACAGCGTCCAACGGCTCCTTGGTCATAAGAAGATCGATACGACCATGATCTATCTGCACGTCACTCATCAGTCCCAAGAGGACACTCTTGGGCTCATCGAGTCTCTTTGTCAGGGCCTGCCTCATTAGCACTCAGCCGTGTCCTGTCATCCCGTTGCTGAACAACGGCGACGGCCTACCGTCGCTGCGGTGCTGGATCGGTTTTTGCCCGCGTTCCTGAAGTCCAACCCTTCTCTTTCGCGGGTACAACGTCGCGCCATTTGGGCCATCACCCATTGCCGAACCCCGGCCATGGGAGGGGCTTGTTATGCCTGCCCACGTTGTCGTAGTCATCACTTCGCTTTCCATAGCTGCAACCATAAGTGCTGTCCCCGTTGTGGCAAAGCCGCCACCGCCGCTTGGGTCCAACGCGCTTTGCTCAAACAAGTCAACGCGCCCTATTTCATGGTCACATTCACTCTCCCCCAGGAACTTCGTTCCTGCTTCTTTGGTCCCTTTGCCAAGGAGTTCTACGATATCTTTTTCGCTGCGACGTCTTCCGCCCTGGCTCAAAAACTCGCCACCGCTAAGGGCTTTAATGCCACGGTCAGCGGATTCCTCGCCGTCCTCCACGCCTGGGGCCAGCAAATGCAGTTTCATCCCCACATTCATTTCCTGGTACCAGGGGCCGGACTCAATAGCAATGGCAAGGTCGTCACGGTTCGCAAGGCTGACTATTTGGTTCACCTTCCCCTTCTGCAAGCGGCCTTCCGGGACCATTTCCGACTCGAACTCGATGCCAAAGATTGGCAGGTCGATCCCGCCGTCTGGACTAAGTCCTGGGGCGTCCACATCCGGCCCGCCGGTTCCGGTTCCCATGCCGTTCGTTATCTTGGCAACTACGTTGCTCGCAGCGTCATTTCCGACCGTCGAATCGTTTCGTTCACCGACAGGACCGTCACCTTCCTCTGGAAAGACCGCGCCGACAACCAATTCAAACCCAAGACCGTCTCCGGCACCGAGTTCGTCCGGCGCTATCTCCGTCACGTCCTCCCCCGCAGCCTGCGCTCCATTCGCTATTACGGATACTGCCACCCAGCCGCCATTCGCAACCGCGAACGCGTCCGTATGTTTACCGGCTCGCCCATCCTCTTTGGGCCGCACCCCAAACCGCTTCCCGCGGCCATTCCCACTTGTCCTTCCTGCAAAACCGAGCTGGCATTGGTCGCTCGCTTCCCAAGGTCTCGCCCTAATCGTGGCCCGCCCAACTTCAACATCCGCTCTCTTTACCGATGAAAATTCTTTTTCCGTTCTCGCAAAAATCTTCGGGCCCGGACTCGGTGCCTTATTGTGCCTCCACCAAAACTCTTCCTCACAACTTAGGTTTCTGGTTCAAACTTCGGGCCTCTTTCCTCAATTTTGGCTCCTCGAGACCACGATTCCGCCTTAGTCGTCGAACCATCGGCCGTCCTGCGGGGCCGATTTCTTTCTCAGTTCCCCTCAGGCCCAAACATAAGCGCCATTAGGGTCACTTGAATTTCTCCCTCACCTCCCGACGCCGGGCTTGTTCAACCATAGGTGTATTCAGAGGGCTCGTTCCTCGCCTCAGATACACCCTTTATCGTTGAACTAAGCCGCTACGCGGCGAAGTGGTTCGGGGGCTTCCGGGCGGGGTGACATTGGTCGGACATTCATGGGTTCGTTCTAGTAGAACGGGCGGCTATGAACAATGCAAAACGTCCCTCGTCCGCGAAGCCAAAAACTGTCCGATCCACGCCGTCCGACCGCCCTCTCGGGCATCGAGTTCTGCCTGAACCATTGACCTACGACCACGCCTATCCTTCCATGAAGCGATACGCCGAGTTGCTGGCCCTGCGCTACGACTGCGGTCGCACCCGACACGCCTACTACCGCCAACTGGGGCTCTTGCAGCGCCATTTCAACGCGGACCCGCAATCGCTCACCCAAGATCAGATCCGGGAGTACCTGCTTTTCCTCAAGTTTGAGAAGCACTGGAAGCCGACCACGATCCGACAGGCGGTTGCCTGTCTGCGCTGTTTTTTCCACGAGCTCCTCGGGCTCGACCCCTGGGAGGTCTTTTCGCAAATTCGCACGAGGGACTCCGACACCCTTCCAGTCGTTCTTACTCGCTCGCAAGTCCAACTTTTACTCCGTCATATTCGGCTGCGCCGCTATCGCATTCCCATCAAATTGATTTATTGCTGCGGCCTGCGACTTTCTGAGTGCCTCTCGCTCACCATCTACGACATCAAAGGCTCCGAACAGAAGTTGGTCATTCGTCAGGGCAAGGGCCGGAAGGACCGCGTCGTTCCCCTTGCCTTGGATATGTTGGAGGATTTGCGTGCTTATTATCGGGTCCATCGTCACCCGCTCCTGATTTTCCCTAATGCTGGACGGGGGATCCAAAGCGGCACCGAACTCGTTTCCCGGATGCGGGCCGCCAAGACGGCCATGCCGCACGGCTCGCTTCAGCGGCTTTTGGTTCTCGCCCGCAAAAAGCTTAATATTCCCGACGCCACGGTTCATTCCCTCCGTCACAGTTACGCGACTCACTTGATCGAGCGCGGGGCCAGCCTGCACAGCGTCCAACGGCTCCTTGGTCATAAGAAGATCGATACGACCATGATCTATCTGCACGTCACTCATCAGTCCCAAGAGGACACTCTTGGGCTCATCGAGTCTCTTTGTCAGGGCCTGCCTCATTAGCACTCAGCCGTGTCCTGTCATCCCGTTGCTGAACAACGGCGACGGCCTACCGTCGCTGCGGTGCTGGATCGGTTTTTGCCCGCGTTCCTGAAGTCCAACCCTTCTCTTTCGCGGGTACAACGTCGCGCCATTTGGGCCATCACCCATTGCCGAACCCCGGCCATGGGAGGGGCTTGTTATGCCTGCCCACGTTGTCGTAGTCATCACTTCGCTTTCCATAGCTGCAACCATAAGTGCTGTCCCCGTTGTGGCAAAGCCGCCACCGCCGCTTGGGTCCAACGCGCTTTGCTCAAACAAGTCAACGCGCCCTATTTCATGGTCACATTCACTCTCCCCCAGGAACTTCGTTCCTGCTTCTTTGGTCCCTTTGCCAAGGAGTTCTACGATATCTTTTTCGCTGCGACGTCTTCCGCCCTGGCTCAAAAACTCGCCACCGCTAAGGGCTTTAATGCCACGGTCAGCGGATTCCTCGCCGTCCTCCACGCCTGGGGCCAGCAAATGCAGTTTCATCCCCACATTCATTTCCTGGTACCAGGGGCCGGACTCAATAGCAATGGCAAGGTCGTCACGGTTCGCAAGGCTGACTATTTGGTTCACCTTCCCCTTCTGCAAGCGGCCTTCCGGGACCATTTCCGACTCGAACTCGATGCCAAAGATTGGCAGGTCGATCCCGCCGTCTGGACTAAGTCCTGGGGCGTCCACATCCGGCCCGCCGGTTCCGGTTCCCATGCCGTTCGTTATCTTGGCAACTACGTTGCTCGCAGCGTCATTTCCGACCGTCGAATCGTTTCGTTCACCGACAGGACCGTCACCTTCCTCTGGAAAGACCGCGCCGACAACCAATTCAAACCCAAGACCGTCTCCGGCACCGAGTTCGTCCGGCGCTATCTCCGTCACGTCCTCCCCCGCAGCCTGCGCTCCATTCGCTATTACGGATACTGCCACCCAGCCGCCATTCGCAACCGCGAACGCGTCCGTATGTTTACCGGCTCGCCCATCCTCTTTGGGCCGCACCCCAAACCGCTTCCCGCGGCCATTCCCACTTGTCCTTCCTGCAAAACCGAGCTGGCATTGGTCGCTCGCTTCCCAAGGTCTCGCCCTAATCGTGGCCCGCCCAACTTCAACATCCGCTCTCTTTACCGATGAAAATTCTTTTTCCGTTCTCGCAAAAATCTTCGGGCCCGGACTCGGTGCCTTATTGTGCCTCCACCAAAACTCTTCCTCACAACTTAGGTTTCTGGTTCAAACTTCGGGCCTCTTTCCTCAATTTTGGCTCCTCGAGACCACGATTCCGCCTTAGTCGTCGAACCATCGGCCGTCCTGCGGGGCCGATTTCTTTCTCAGTTCCCCTCAGGCCCAAACATAAGCGCCATTAGGGTCACTTGAATTTCTCCCTCACCTCCCGACGCCGGGCTTGTTCAACCATAGGTGTATTCAGAGGGCTCGTTCCTCGCCTCAGATACACCCTTTATCGTTAGGCTTCTTCTTCTTCGGTTTGGTTGGGTTCGACGAGCCCTGATGGTGGAAGAATGTCGGGACTGCTTGCGGCCTTCTTGGTGGTTGCGGCCTTCAAAGCCTTGCTCGCTGCCTTCGTGATCTTCTTCCGCGCCTCATCAGCCTTCTCGCCCTCCATCACCTCACGCTTGATGACCTCGGCTGCAAGGACACTACGGATCTGATCCGACTCAATCTTCACGTCGGGCGAAACTCGGCGTAGCTCGCGGCGGATCACGTCGAGGACGGGAGGAGTCAAGATCATGGCACCGATAAAAAACCTGCTCAATGCCTGCTTCTGCGTGTGAAAATCTCCGAGAACGGAACGCTGCCATCCCTCCTTGCACCACAAATACAGCAACTCAATATCTCCGGCGTTGCGCGAATTGAGGGCGCAAAAGTCGATGTCGATCACCAACTCATGGGCAATCGGCTTGGCGAAGACAATGCGGTAAACTCTCCAGGTAATTCCGTTCGTGAGAAGCACCCAATCCACTCCTTGGTTCGCCGCATAGTCAACCGCCTGCTTCACATGGGCATCCTTCAAATCAATCCCAATAGCCTTGACCTCAATCAATGTCTGCAACGTGCCTTCGAGCTTGATGGCAAGATCGCAATACGTGCCACGGATCGCATACTCGGAGGTAATCTCGGAATACTTGTCGTATCCAAAAATCTCCGCGAGCATATCAACGATGATGGTCACGGTATCCGACTCGCCGACATCTCGTGCCTTCGCAGAGGCGAGAATGGGCTGAAATCGCTTCAAACCGGCGACGATGCGCTCTGCTACTTTCTTGGGGACGGTTGCCATTGTGTTGTGGTGGTGACTTTAGTGGGTGAGTTGATGTCTAGCAATTGGAAAGCGAAGGTCTTTGATTTTCCAGCCTAACGTCATAGGAGATGTGGCGGCGGCTTGCACTCCCAAAAAAGATCAGACGGCTTCCTCGCCGTCACATCCTCCGACTTGTTCGACTTATCTATTCCTGCGACGCTGCGCTATCCCAAGAACCCCTAGACCAATTAAAAGAGCTGAAGAAGGCTCGGGAACCGTTACGGTCGAGGCATTACCAGTAAAACGAGAGGAAACACCGTCGTTGTCAATGAAGCCGAAAAACTCATTTAGCTGGTTGAGATTTACTTGGTCTGCACTCGGCAAGGAATCTGCGGGAAAAAGATTTGTGCTGCCACTAAAAGTTATCCGAAGCCTATTGGCGTTTTGACCGCTAATCTGTGAGTTACTTCCAGCTGTTGACCAGCCATCTTGCAAGATGAATATCAGATTATCTACCGCATTATTCGCATTAGCCTGAACTAAGGCAGTTCGCACGGCAGGATTGGTGTCTTGTGTGCCTTCCCATACGTTGCTTCCGATTGATATGGTCATAGAAACATCAGCGCCAAAGCCGTAGTGGGTTTCGCTGCTGGATGTGAATGATGGTGAGGCTGAGCTATTGTAAGTGACTTGTATCTGGACAGAATCACCCAGGTTGGCAAGCCCTACCAGATTGGATCCGAGCGTCGTGAGTTGTGCGGTTCCAGTCCATATAACCACTGCTGCGTGTGTGGAGTTAGCGCTGAGGGCTACGATGAGAGCGATTGTCGATTTTAATAGGATTTTATTCATGGTTAGTTCTGGTTATTTTGTCGAACGTCATAGGAATGGCGCGCCGGGGTCAACTCCCAATTTAATCAGACGGCTTCCTCGGCGTCGCCATCTCCGCCTTGTTCGGCTTGTTTGTCTTTCGGGCCGACCCAGAACAATGGATTGTGGGCGATCTCCCATATATGCCCATCTGGATCCTTGAAATAGCCGCTGTATCCACCCCAGAAAACCTTTTGTGCGTTCTTCACAAGCTCGGCTCCTGCTGACACAGCAAGTTCCAACACTTCGTCCACTTCGGATTCGGATGACACATTGTGGGAAATTGTGAATCCACCAAATCCGCTGCCTTCTGAAGGGATTTGTGCATCTTCTGCAAGTGCCTCACGTCCATAAAGCCCAAGCCAAGTTCCATTCAGTGTGAAGAACGCAACTTCTGGCGGTGATTCCATCTTGGGGAAGCCAAGCCCGCCCTGATAGAATCTTATTGAATCTTCCAGGTCGCGGACTGCGAGAGTGATCATGCTAATGCGTGGCTTCATATTTTTTTGCCGAACGTCCCCAGTGACCTATCCCTGCTTGCTTTCGGCACTGTTCCTGCCCGCGAAGCGGATCAGCAGGAACTGTGCCGAAAGTCCCGAAGGGACAGGGATTAGGTCGACTGGCTTGTTGGGCCTTTTGTGTTATTCAAATGCTGCATCAAAATACTGTGGATTCTTCTCAGCTAATGTTTTCAATTGCGATTGGTTGGTCTCGATACGAACAGGTTTCCCATCTGCTATCAAACGTGTGAGCCAGCCATATATTTTTGATCCGGTTGATGTGCT
>CALBXK010000280.1 GCA_937890535.1 uncultured Spartobacteria bacterium | reverse complement strand
GGGTTCGATAAATATTGTTCTTCCTTCGGTCCAAGCGCGGACGGCGGCCGGCTCCAAGGAAATCGGTGCATCAGCGAGAATGGCGGTCATAATATGCTTTTTTGAGTTCTTTTTGGTTTTCGGAACGAGGGTCAGTTTCGCGAGGAACGAGGGTCAGTCCGTGCATGCGTGCAACTGCATCTATGCACGGACTGACCCCTAAGGCTAAGGCTATCCCTCGTTCGGCAACAAACAGGCCGCCTATATTTGAGTTTTGCAGCCTGACCCCCAGTTCCCCACTGACCCCCAGTTCCCCAGTTCCCTGGACCACATTTTTCCCAAAACCCTGACGATCGCCACCATTGCGGCCAAACTGGATGTTTCGACTTCGACATTTACCCACACCTATAAAGAAGTTTGCGGCGAAACCTTCCGGGAAACCGTCTATGGATGGCGATTGGAACGATTACATGCCCTGCTGGAGCGGCCGGATTTATCCATCAAGGAAATGGCCGCGAAGCTGGGATTCTCTCATCAGAGCTATCTCTGCGCTTTTATCAAGCAGGCCACGGGCTGCACCTCCACTCAATTACGACGACTGGGAGCCCAAGGAAAGCAGACCAAACTTTAAACTCAGGCGCATTCGTCTTCACAAGCCGCTGCACCCTTCGAGAGGACATGACCTCCCCCCGTCAGTCATCGACAGAAAGCAGGCACCAATAAATCCCGGTCTGATCGGTCGTATCGCCATGATAATAGGTGACCAGGATCCGACCATCGGGGCCGAGAGCGGTTCCGGGGAACCCCATGGAAAATGCGGTCATTTCCTCCCAGGCGTCGTTCATGGAATCCTTGCGGACGGTCTGGGTAGGAATCCCTCCTTGCACCAGGACGACTTCGGAATCAGCCGGCCAGGTTTGACCGTTATCTTCGCTCAGTCGGGCTTTGATGGTGGGTGCGCCTTCGCGATCAATCCAGGTCATGAGCCATCGGTGATCGGAGAGGGGAACGGGTTGGGAGGGCTGACCGGGAAATCCTATGTCCCGGGGCGGTGACCAGGTCCGACCGTCCGAGGAAGATGACGCATGCACATTGAGGTAGTGGGCTTTCTCCTGATCGAAGGTCCAAAAGAGATCGATCATGCTCCCATCGGGCGCAACGCCAGGCCGTTGATCCCACCAAAAATAGCGGCCCGCCGGGTCGCCGGTTATTTCAATGTTTTCTGTCCAAGTTTCGCCTTGATCCGACGAAAAAAGCAATCGGGAGGTGTGGTGCCAGGGACCTTCCGAGCCGTAGCGTTTGTTGGTTTCATACTGACAGGCCCAACGGCCATCGGGCAGCACGAGGATCGGGCCGGTCATTGGAGCGGCGGCAATGTCGGGCTGGGTCGGGATGGGTTCCGCCGGAGACCAGGTCGTCCCTCGATCAGAGGATCGGGTGAGAAAAAGTCGAATGTCTTTCAGGGATTGCGTGGACGGATCGAAAAATGGAAGTTCGGGGTGACTGTGGTCCGTCCAGGCGAGAACGGCAATGACCTCGGAATTGCCCACGGGAGTGCAGGCTCCGGCGCGCCACGCTCCCGGGCGTCCGTCCAAGGACGGGCAAGGCAGAAAGGGGCGGGGTTCCAACCAGGTCTGGCCTTCGTCATCGGAAACGGAATAAACAACAATTTCCTGAGGGCAGCTCTCTTTGCGAGGAGCACTACGCCAGACACAGATCCAACGTCCATCGGGAAGAATGGTGGCGGCGGGAAAGGACGAGCTCTGTTGGCAGGTTCCGGATTCTCCTTGGAAGACGGTTCCTTTTCTGATGATGCGAATGGTCTTTGATGGCACGTGAATATGGATTGAAATATACGAGTTGTGGTTTGGCTATTTGGTCTTTGAATTCAAAGGAGGCAAGTCGGATCTTTTGCCTCCCAATTGAAATTTTTCCATGACCCTCTGTCTTGCTAGACCTGAAATTTTTGGGCTCAAAATTTTCGGTTGGAGAGCGCAGGCCGCCTTACTGGCTCGACTGGTGGGGGAATGGGAATGGGGAATGGGGGAATGGGAATGGGGAATGGGAATGGGGTCAGGGGAATGGGAATGGGGTCAGGGTGCAAAAATCAAATATGGCCAAATAGGCTTGGTGATTTACGGGTTCTTTTGGGTTTTTGGAAAACAACCTCAAAACCCTTCTTAGCTGCCATCCGCCCTGACGCATCCCCTTTGACTTGCCGCATCCTTACGTGCGATCGTTGAGCATGAAGATAATTCCTTCTCGTGAACTTTCTGGTCGGCTCTGGCGGTGATGTTGTCCGGATCTACGCCAATGTCCTCGAACCCCTCTCGAGGTCGAATCGCGCCGACCCCGACCGGATATTTGCACCTCGGCCATGCTGCGACGTTTTGGACGGCGGCCGAGCGGGCCTCTGGGGGGACCCTTGTCTTGCGAATGGAGGATCTCGATCCCCAGCGCTGCCGACCGGAGTTTTCCGCAGCCGCGATCGAGGATTTACGATGGCTGGATCTGGCCTGGGAGGAAGGACCGGACGAAGGCGGGCCCTTCGGCCCCTACCAACAAAGCGCCAGGCGGGAATTCTATTTTGAGGCTTGGAAGCGCCTGCGCGACGGCGGATTCATCTATCCCTGCCTGCGTTCCCGCAAGGATGTCGCCACGGCCGCGCAGGCCCCACACGAAGAAGAACCGGTTTTCCCGGTCGCCTGGCGGACCGAAACCGCCATCGACCATGCGACGCCGGAGGGACGCAACTGGCGTTTCCGAGTCCCCGACCACGAGGAGATCCTCTTTGAGGATGGACTGCTTGGTCCGGTGCGGCGCACGGCCTTGCAGGACTTTGGAGATTTTGTGGTTTGGAACCGTGACAATGTCCCCGCCTACGAACTGGCGGTGGTGGTGGATGATATCGCCATGGCCATCACCGAAGTGGTGCGAGGGGCTGATCTCCTGACTTCCACCGCCCGGCAAATCCTCCTTTATCGGGCCCTACAGGCCGCGCCCCCGCTGTTCGCACATTGTCCACTCCTGAGAGACGAACACGGGCGGCGCCTGGCCAAGCGGGAAAAATCCCTCAACCTGCGAGCCCTGCGGGAACGCGGCTGGACACCCGAACAGGTGCGGGTCGAAGCCCAGCGCTTGAAAACCTGATGCTCCCTCCCACTGAAAATTTTACCTTTGTCCATTTCTGCCATGACCTGTACCTCTCTGGTGGTTTCCTGCGCTGGTCGAAAAACCCGTTCAAAGACCTCGGCCACTTCGGGCCGACTATTTCCACTCTCCAGACTCCAAGGGCTTGGATCGGAGTTGGGCGTGACTGAGATAAATCCAAGCCGCAATGACATTGCCTCCCACAAGGGAAAAATCCCGAACGCTCCGTTGATACAAGCGGGGGTGATCTTCGAGTGCGTCGGTAAGACGCAGCACCGCCTCGCTGACTTCATAGACTTCCCCAAAAATAGGATAGAGTGGAAGTTTGTCAGAGACATAGGGGAACTCGATCCCCCACATTGCCATGGGCTGAACGCTTCGGGCCGTGCCGATAAATCGGCTCTCTTCCACGATCGGGTGGTTCTCGAAGCCTCTCTTCAGGGTTCCATAAACGAACAGGATCGTCGTTTCCTTGACGCTCGAATTCATGGGTTCCTATCGTCAGGGAGTAAACCCACGTCGGATCCTTTCAACCCCTTACCACTTCAAGGCGGCGAGGCGACGTCCGGCTTCTTCGGCATTGGCCCGGCTATTAAAGGCCGAAATCCGAAAATACCCTTCGCCGGCGCTGCCAAAGCCACTGCCGGGGGTGATGACAATATGGGCCTCGTTGAGGACTTTATCGAAGATCTCCCAACTCGTGCTGCCCTTCGGACCCTGCACCCAGATATAGGGGGCATTGACACCGCCAAAGACGGTCAAGCCACTGCCATTCATGGCCTCGCGGAGGATGCGGGCATTTTCCATGTAATGCGACACGAGGTCGGCCACTTCCTTGCGTCCCTCAGAGGAATATAGGGCCTCGGCTCCTCGCTGAGTGACATAGGAAACGCCGTTGAATTTGGTGCTAAACCGTCGGTTCCACAAGGGATGGAGGGCGGTTTTTTCGCCGGATTCTGTGCGACACTGGATCGCCTTGGGCAGAACCGTGAAGGCGCATCGCACTCCGGTGAACCCGCCATTTTTTGAAAAACTGCGAAACTCGATGGCGCAGTCGCGCGCCCCGGGGATCTCGTAAATCGAACGGGGAACGTCCGCATCCGTGATATAGGCCTCGTAGGCAGCGTCATAGAGCAGGATGGCCTCGTTGTCTGCGGCGTAGCGCACCCATTCCTCCAGGCGTTGGCGGGTGGCGACGGCGCCGGTCGGGTTGTTGGGTGAACACAGATAGACGAGGTCCACTTTCTCATCCGGCACCCCGGGCATGAAACCATTGGCCTCGGTGCAGGGCAGGTACACAAGACCTTCATAGACTCCAGCTTCGTTCGCCCCGCCGGTGTGGCCGGCCATGACGTTGGTATCGACATAGACCGGATAGACCGGGTCCATGACCGCGATCCGGTTGCCGACCCCGAGGATATCGAGGATATTGGCGCAATCGCATTTGGAACCGTCGGAAACAAAGATTTCGTCGTCGGCGATCTCCAGACCCCGCTTGCGGTAGTCATTTTCGGCAATGGCGTGACGGAGAAATTCCTGCCCCTGCTCCGGCCCGTAGCCGCGAAATGTTTCACGGACCCCAAGTTCATCCACTGCCTTGTGCATGGCCTCGCGCACCGCGACCGGCAGAGGTTCGGTCACATCTCCGATGCCGCAGCGAATGAGGCGGGCGGCGGCGTCCGGGTTGGCGTCGGTGAAGGTCTTCACCCGACGGGTGATCTCAGGAAAGAGGTAGCCGGCCTTGAGTTTGAGGTAGTGGGAATTGAGGTGAGCCATGCGATTGCGGATTGCGGATTGTGGATTGGAAAGAAAAAGCCGCCGGGGATTCCGGCGGCTTTTTCGTAATTTGCAGTTGCGTTTAGAGAGCGGCGGCGTAATTCGCTTCGGCGGCGCTCCAGGACACGACATTCCAGAAAGCCTTGAGGTAATCGGGACGACGATTCTGGTAGTTGAGGTAATAGGCGTGTTCCCAGACATCGACTCCGACGACGGGTTTGCCCGCGATCCCGGCCACTGCCTCGCCCATGAGCGGGGTGTCTTGATTGGCGGTGGAGCCGATCGCGAGTTCGCCGCCGGGAGTGACATAGAGCCAGGCCCAGCCACTTCCGAAACGGGTGAGGCCGGCTGTTTCAAACTTGGCCTTGAAATCGTCGAAGCTGCCAAATTTCGCGTTGATGGCCTCGGCCAGTTTTCCGGTGGGAGCGCCCCCGGCATCCGGTCCGAGGATGGTCCAAAAGAAGCTGTGGTTGCAATGTCCACCCCCATTGTTGCGCACCGCGCCACGGGCCGCTTCCGGCACCACGGAAAGATCGGAGACGAGCTCACAAATCGACTTCGTCGCCAATTCAGGAGTGCCTTCCAACGCCTTGTTCAGATTTGCCACGTAAGCGGCGTGATGTTTGCCGTGATGGATCTCCATCGTTTTGGCGTCAATGTGGGGTTCAAGCGCAGTGGGCGCGTAGGGTAGGGATGGGAGTTCGTAGGCCATGGTATTATTGAGTTTCCAGAATTTTAGTTCGTTGTGGCAAAGGTGCAAGGGTGGATTGCAATTTCCTGGGGCTTGGAGTTCCTTCTTTGCTGTGGACACGATCGTACGCCGAAAACTCAAGGAGGCCCGGCGACGGCTTACGGGGGAACGATTTTTCGCCCATGCCGCCTGGGCCCTGGTATTCGGGTTTTCGGCCCTGGGATTGCTTCGCGCTCTGGTCCTGATTTCCCCCAGCCTCCGGAGCAAAACGGCGGGGATCGAGGTTTGGATCCTGGCGGTTCCCCTCCTTATTGCCGCCATCACCGCCATTGCCCATTGGTGGAATGACCGGCGAGTCGCCCGGGAGGTCGATGTCCGTGCCGCCACCCGGGACCGATTCCTCACCGTCCTCGATCTCGATCCCAAGGACTCACCCCGATTTGCCCATGCCGTGCGCGACGAAGTGACTCGTTTTGCCTCCGGTCTCAGTCTCTCCGAAGCCCTCCGGCTCAGGCTTCCTTTTCGCCGCTATCTTTGGGTCCTCGTTCCCCTGCTTGGCCTCGCCGGCATCGAAGGACTGCGTCACTGGCAAGTGAGCCGGGGGGCGCCGGAGCGGGCCGAAGCCCGGGGGTTGATCGCCGCCGTCCGCGAGGCAGCCACCCGGCATCCCGAGGACAAGGACCTGCAGGAGGAAGCGCAAAAATTGGAATCAGCAGAAGAGGAACTGAGCCGCTCCGCCGAACCGCTCCGCGACGCCTTGCGCGCTCTGGCGGATCTGGAACAAACCCTGGCCGCCCAGGCGCAACTCAGCCCCGCCGAGACCGCCGCTCTGGCGGAGGCCCTGGCCGCCGGTCACCCCCAACTCGCTTCCGATCTTCGCTCGGGAAATCAAGAAGCGGCAGCGAAAAGCCTCTCTCAACTCGATCCCGAAGCCGTCGCCAACGCCCTCGAAGAGGCCGCCCGCCATGTGGAAAATTCCCGCCTCCGGGAGATGTCCCGCCGGGACAGTGAAAAAAACCAACGCCGTTTGGTGACGATGGTAAAATCCTCGGGGAGCGGAACATCCGAACGCAGTCAGTTTCTTTCCCGGGTCCAAGACATCAAATCCGGCGCAGCCGCATCCGACGACCCCTCTCCGTCGGATTCCGAATCCGGGGACGGCGACAACCCGAAAGGCCAGGAAAAATCAGGAGCGGGGGACGGCGACAATGCCCCTCCTGGGGGAGCTCCCGGTTCAGAGAAGGACACCGGTCGCGGTCCCCAACTGGCGGGCGAAGCCGAACCCAATCGCGACAGCTCGGGGCCGGACGATTTTGTTCCCGGCATCCCGAACGACGGTGCGACCTTGGTGGAGATATTTCGCGCATCGGGAAGTGACGATCCCGAAGCCCAGCAAACCTATCGATCCGCCTATGACACCGCCCGCCCGGCCGCCCTCGACGCCGTCGCCCGCGAGGAAATTCCTCCCGGATCCCGCATCCTCGTGCGTCGGTATTTTGAAGCCATTCGGCCCAAGGAGTGATTCGAAGTCGGATCGCGGAGGTCGGATCGCGGAAGTTGGAAGAGGCCTTCCTTGCGCCACTCCTGCGCGGCGCGGGTCGCCCCTCATCCACCGTTTCCAGAGTGACAAACGGAAGACAATCGGGCATCCGTACGCAAGTGGCGAATGACTCGAACCCGATGGACCCCAGAGAAAACGAACAGCGCGCGGCGGAATTTTGCGAAACCTACCAACGTCTGCGCTCCGGCATGGAAAAAGTGCTGGTTGGACAGGACGAGGCCGTCCGCGGAGTCTTGACGGCATTTTTTGCCGAAGGCCATGCCCTCCTGGAGGGGGCCCCCGGCCTCGGCAAAACCGCCCTGGTGCATACTCTGGCCGCCGCCGCTGGACTGGATTTTTCCCGCATCCAATTCACCCCCGACCTCATGCCCTCCGACATCATTGGCACGAACCTCATCATGGAGGATGAACACGGTCGCAAGCGCTTTCAATTCGAACCCGGCCCCATCTTTGCCAATATCATCCTGGCCGACGAAATCAATCGCGCCACCCCTAAAACCCAGAGCGCCCTCCTCGAAGCGATGCAGGAAAAACACGCCACCGTCGCCGGCATCTCGCATCCGATGAAGAAGCCCTTTCTCGTCCTGGCCACTCAGAACCCCATCGAGATGGAAGGGACCTATCCCCTGCCCGAGGCGCAGTTGGATCGCTTCCTCCTGAAGCTCCACGTCAACTACCCCAATGGGGACGAACTCCACGAAATCCTACAACGCACCACCCGCGAATTCAGCCCGACCGTCACCCCGGTCGAGATGAAAAATGCCACCGCCCTGCGTGAGCTCGTCCGCGCCGTGCCCGCCGTGCGTGAAGTCGAGGCCCGCGCCGTCCAACTCGTGCTCGCCACCCACCCGGACCGCAAGGAATCCGTCCCGCTGGCAAAAAAATTCGTCCGTTACGGGGCCAGTCCCCGCGGTGCCCAGGCGCTCATGCTTTGCGCCAAGATCACCGCCCTGCTCGACGGCCGCTACCACGTGGCTCAATCCGACATCGACGCCTGGGCCCTGCCAGCGCTACGCCATCGCATCATCCTCAACTTCGAAGGCGAAGCGGAAGGCGTCACCGCCGAAGCCATCCTCCAGGAAGCGCTCGCCGGGGCACCGCCACAAAGTGAATCTACTTGATTTGGAAAAGATTCCGCGCGTTCTGGTTGTCCACTTCGAAGACGCCTCCTGCCACCGCCGGGGCCTCGGACGCTGACGCAAGCGCCCGCACCGAACCATTGAGAAATGGCGAAGCCTCCGCCAGGGTTCCGTCGGCTTTGAGAAGCGCCAGACTGCGACGCGGCTGACCAAAACAAGTGTTGAAACTTCCACCGACGAGAATTCCACCATCCGCCTGCACCGCCAACGCAAGCACGGCCCCATTGGTTCCGACTCCTCCGCTGTTGGAACCGCCAAGAGATTTGTCCACCGAACCGTCCGCCTGATAGCGAACCAGGTTCATGGCTTCCACCTCACCGGCCTGATTAAACAAGCCTCCGACGACGATGGCACCGTCAGGCTGAATGGCGATGGCATTGACCTCGCCGTTGACCCCCAGGGCCAAGGTGTCAACAAAGGTCCGGTCCAAGGTGCCGTCTACATTGAGTCGGGCCAGGTTGTTGCGGGGGACGCCATTGATGTTGCTAAATTTTCCTCCCACGATGATTTTCCCATCTGCCTGAACGGCGAGAGCATTCACCACCCCATTGACCCCCTCCCCCCCCGAGAGGGCGGACGTCGAAACATTTTGGGCCGGAAGAAGGGAAATTGATGCGATCGCAAGAAGGAGGAACATTCTCATAAGAGCACTCCACTCCTGAAAATCATCAAAATCAAGCTCTCGCGCTTGCTTCATGAAGAAAAATGCGCAAGTCTTCCCCCTGCGCACCCGTAGCTCAATTGGATAGAGTGCCGGCCTCCGAAGCCGTAGGTTGTGGGTTCGACCCCCGCCGGGTGCAGTTTTTTCTTAATTGTGAAGCCTATTGGGCGAGGAATCCACCGTCGACTGGCAGCGAAGTGCCGGTGATGAAGGACGCTGCGTCACTGGCAAGGAAGAGCACGGGATGGGCGATTTCCTCCGGACGTCCGATACGCTGGACAGGATGGAGGGAACGCAGGGAAGCAATGGCCTCCTCGTTGCCGCCTCCGGTAAATCGGGTAAGCATATCGGTTTCGACTCCGCCGGGAGCGACGGCGTTCACCCGAATGCCCTTCGCTGCGTATTCGATCGCGGCCGCCTTGGTCAGACCCTCGACGGCGTGCTTGGACGCAATGTAAACCGAGTTGTCGGCCATGCCGATCTTCCCGGCAATGCTGCTGGTGTTGATAATAACGCCTCCGCCCTGACGCAGCATGATGGGGATTTCGTGTTTCATGGAGGCCAGAACGCCCCAGACGTTAATGGCGAAGACGCGTTGAAAGTCGGCTTCGGTGATCTCGGTCATAGGACCGGTGAACTCGACACCGGCATTGTTGAAGGCGACATCGAGCCGGTCGTAGGTGGCAAGCGTGCGGTCCAGGAGATTGGTGATATCTGCTTCCCGGGCGACATCGGCTTTGACGAAGGTCGCTTCGCCTCCGGCGGTTTTGATTTCGTCCACAACGGCCTGACCTTCCGGTTCGCGGCGACCGCTGACAATAACCTTCGATCCGGCGGCGGCGAAGGCCAGCGCGGAACTTTTTCCGATGCCGCTGGTGGCTCCGGTGATGAGGACGACTTTGTTTTTCAGGGATTCATTCATAAGAGGTATAGGGGTTCGGGGAATTGTGCAGACGTATCGGGCGGCGTCACGAAACAAAATACCACTCCTGTGCGGTATCAGAGCTTTTCGCACAATACAGGCCCTGAGACGATGTGCCTCGAACTCAATGCCTTGGAAATCTACTATCCAGGCACCGATCTCCACCTCGTTTGCCGCCCAATCAGATCACCTGTTTTTCCCGCAAGTCAGGATGTCAGATGTTCAAATCTTCCAACAACAACTTTGAACTGATGCGCGCCGACTCGAAAATGACCGGCAGGCCGCTGCCGGGATGTGTGCCGCCGCCGACAAGATACATGCTCTCAAATTCCTCAAAGCGATTCTGCGGACGCAAGTGAAGCATTTGCGAAAAAGTGTGTGACAAATTGAAAGTGGCGCCACGATAGATGTCCAGCTTGCTTTCCCAATCCGCCGGCGTCACCACGCGCTCGAAACGGATGCGCTTCTCAATGTCCGAAATGCCAAGTTTTTCCAACTGGCGAATCGCGACGCTCCGATACCGGTCGCGCTCCTTATTCCAGTCCACGTTCGAATGCTGATGCGTCACAGGCAGCAACACATACAATGAGCTGTGGCCGGGCGGCGCCATCGTGGCGTCGGTGAGCACTGGATTCTCGACGTAGAACGACGGGTCTTCAGACAAAATGTGCTGCTTCTCGATCTCATCGAGGTTGCGATGATAATCTTTCGCCACATAAATATTGTGATGTGCGAGGTGGTCGAACCTGCCCTCGACGCCGAGATACATCATGAACGTTGAGCAGGAGAAATCCTTCTTCGAAACCTTGGTGTCGCTCCAACGGCGGCGCAACCCGTTCGGCACGAGCTTCGTTATCGCGGCGGAAAAATCAGCGTTAACAACCACGGCATCGGCGCGATGTTCGCCCGTGGAGGTGCGCACGCCCACCGCTCGACGGCCTTCAAACAGAATTTCTTCCACCGCCGTATCAAGCTGAATTTTCACGCCAAGTTCCTGCGCCACGCGCGCCATATTGCTCGTGATCGCATTGCAACCGCCAGTCGGGTGCCAGATCCCGTGCTCGTATTCGAGGTAGGAAAGGATGGAAAAGAGGCTCGGGCATTGAAACGGAGACATGCCCAGGTATTTGGATTGGAACGTAAAGGCCAGCTGCAGCCGCGGGTCTTTGAAATAACCCGCCAGTTCCGTGTGCAGCGATTTCCACGGCTTGAGAAATGGCAGCACGGCCAGAAGGCGCAGGCTGATCAAGCTCTTCCAACCAGGAAACGGCACCTGAAGGCAGGGCGCAAACTTTTCCAGCTTCACGCGGTTATACTCCATAAACTTCCGGAAGCCCTGCCCATCCGAGGGCGAAAGCCTTGCGATCTCCGCCACCATACGCTCGATGTCAGACGTCGCATTTAACTCGCCCCCCGCTCCGAAGGTAATGCGATATTGCGGATCAAGCTTTGTCATCGGCACTTCCTTGAACAGATCCCGTCCAACCTCCTGAAAGATTTCCTGAAGGATTTGCGGATAAAGAAAAAACGTCGGGCCAAGGTCGAAGCGATAGCCTCCACTCTCGATGACGGAGGTGCGCCCACCGACACGGGGCTGCTTTTCCAAAACGGTGACTTCCACCCCGGCCTTGGCCAGCAACATTGCGGAAGCAAGGCCTCCCGGGCCGGCTCCGATGATTAAGACTCGTTTTGACATAGTGCTTTTTTATCCAAATTAGTCAATGGAACCCAATATTCAACTACCCAAGAGAAACCGGCAAGCCCCTTTCAGTTTCTCGAGCGAGAGTTTCGGCGGTGGATACCGGAAACGAAAATCAAAAAACGGGAAGCGCCGGACGATTGTTCGTTCGTGGCTGAAACAATCGAATCCCGCCTTGCCGCGGCACTTTCCCATCCCGCTTTCGCCGACGCCTCCGAACGGAAGATCCTGACCCACCATCTGGACGACGGTGTCGTTGATGCAGACTCCGCCACTCCGGGTGTCGGCCACGATGCGCTCCTGAACGGCTCGGTCGTTGGTAAAAATATAAACCGCCAGCGGCGCCGGCCGATCGTGCAGCAGGGCCAACACCTCGTCCATCGAGTCGAACGGAATGACCGGAAGAATCGGCCCAAAGATCTCCTCCTGCATCACCGGGTCAGCCCACGAGACATCGGTGAGAATGGTCGGTGCGATATAGAGGTCTTCTGCGTCGCTCTTGCAAGTGCCCGCGCAATGGATGAGCCGGTCAAAATGTGACCGGTTAACGATCCTCCCGTAGTTGGGGCTGATTTGCGGATTATCGCCATAGAACTCCCCGACGGCGCCCCGCAGCGCTTCCACCAGCGATGCAAACCTTTGCCGGTCAACCAGGACAAAATCCGGCGCAATGCAGGTTTGGCCGGCATTCATAAACTTGCCCCAGGCAATGCGACGGGCGGTCACTTCAAGGGGCGCATCAGCGCTGACGATGGCCGGGCATTTACCGCCGAGCTCGAGAGTGACTGGCGTGAGATGCCGGGCTGCGCTGGACATGACGGCCTTGCCGACGCTCGTGCTGCCGGTGAAAAAGATAGTGTCAAATTTTTCCAGCAACATCGCCTCCGCCGTTTGCCGGTCGCCCTCGACGACCGTGATATGATTGGCCGGAAAAGTGTCGGCAATGAGCTTGCTGATGACTCCGGCGGTGTGGGGAGCAAACTCAGATGGCTTAAGGACGACACAGTTGCCTGCAGCCAGCGCACTGACGAGCGGAGAGAATAGAAGCTGAAACGGGTAATTCCAAGGGCCGATAATGAGGGCGACGCCAAGCGGTTCAGACAGGACGCAGCCGGTGCCAGGCCAGGCGATCCAAGGTAGGCGACGGCTTTGCCGCTTCATCCAGGCCGGGAGACACTTGAGTGCGTAGCGAATGTCGCTGAGCACCAACCCAATTTCGCTGGTGTACGCTTCCTGGGCTGGTTTGCGGAGATCGGCACGGAGAGCATCCAGGATCTCGCTGTCGTGGGCTTTGATGACGGATTGGAGGCGGCAAAGCTGTTCCTGTCGGAAAGCCAGCGAACGATTCGCCCCGGTATTGAAGTGCTTGCGTTGCCGCAGGATGAGGGGCGCGAAATCCATAGTTTTGCCACGTGTGTTGTCAGCAGCTTCGTGTATCGTCGTCAAGTGATGATTCGAAACTTCGCGTTCTGCCTGCTCGTCTCGGCGTCGGTTTGGGCCGCTGACGAGAACGTCCTCACTGAGGTCGGCATCGCAGAATTTACAGAGGCCTATCAGGCATGGAACGAAAAGGGGTTTATAAAAGCGGCGGCGACATTTGCGCAGGCCCCCGAATCCTTCACAAGTCAGTACTGGCAGAGCACCGCAAATTTCCACCGATTGCTTTTCCTCCTGGGCGAACCGGCCACAGACAAGAGCCGGCGGTTGTCGGAGCAGGCGCTCGAAGAGACGACCACCTCACTGGAGCGTGCGGTGCAGCTCAATCCGGACAGCGGGGAGAGCCGTGCCTTGCTGGGCACAGTGTACGGCATGAGCATCGCCGCGAACCCGCTACGGGCGGTCTGGCTTGGTCCACGGGTGATGAATCAGGCAAAACAAGCACGCACGCTCAGCCCCGACAGCCCGCGCGTTTTGTATCTGGACGGAATGAGCCGGTTCTATGGACCGTCTTTGCTCGGCGGGAAAAGCCAGGCCCTGGAGCTGCTGCTAGCCGCGGAGAAACTGTTTGAAGCGGAAGCCAGCCGGCCAGCCGGCCCCGTTGACCCGCGTTGGGGGCGGAGCACGTGTCTCGTGTATATCGGCATGACATACGATGCCCTGGGCAAACCGGCAAAAGCCGAAAAATATTTCCGCAAGGCACTGGCAGTGAATCCGCGCGACCGGCTGGCGCAGGACGAACTGAAGAAACGATAAAAATGAAGAAATCCGTCATTGTTATCGGAGCCGGACTTGGCGGGTTATCGGCGGCGATCTCACTGCGCCAGGAAGGCTACGAGGTCGTCATCCACGAGAAAAATGCCCAGATCGGCGGCAAGCTAAATGTGCTGAAAGAACAGGGTTACACCTTCGACCTCGGACCATCCATCCTGACCCTGCCGCAGATCTTTGAACGGTTGTTCGAGCGGTCGGGGAAAAAGATGAGTGATTACTTCACCATTCGTGCCCTGCGACCGCACTGGCGCAACTTTTTCGAGGACGGCAAGGTCGTGGACCTCTATCCCGAACCCGAAAAGATGGCCTCCGAGGCGCGCAAGGTCGGCGAAGATCCTGCCAATGTGCAGCGCTTCCTCGATTACTCCGCCCGGCTCTACGACCTCGTGAATGCTGGGTATTTCCAAGAAGGGCTCGACTCTTCTGACGATTTCGCAAAGTTCTACGGGCTCTGGAAATTTCCGCAATTCGACCTCTTCCGAACGATGCATGGCGGCGTGAAGCGGTTTCTCAAGACCCGCCACATGCGGGATATCTTCGATTACTTTATCAAATACGTCGGTTCGTCCGCCTATCAGGCACCTGCATTTATGAACTGCATGGCGACGATCCAGTTCCGCTACGATCTCTGGTACGTCGACGGCGGTCTATACAGCATCGCGCAAGGCCTCCAGCGGTTGATGGACGAACTCGGCATAACGGTCCATCTCAACAGCGAGATCACCAGCATCCGCACCGCCGAGGGCAGAGTGACCGGCCTTGTCACCGCTGACGGTACATTTCACGCCGCCAAAATTATCGTCTCCAACATGGAAGTCATCCCCGCCTACCGGGATCTGCTCGATGAAGATGCCGCATTTGTGAAAAAGCTTGAAAAGCGACTCGAACCCTCCTGCTCCGGCCTCGTGCTCGATCTTGGTCTCGATTGTAAGTACCCGCAACTGGCGCACCACAATTTCTTCTTTTCCGGACACCAACGCGAACATTTCCACACCGTATTCAAAAAGCACGAGCTTCCGCCCGACCCGACCATTTACCTTGTCGCTGCCTCTAAGACCGATCCGACCGTCGCACCGCCTGGATGCGATTGCCTCAAAATTCTGCCGCACATCCCCTACATCGACGAGGCCCATCCGCTCACTCGCGACGACTATCTCGCGTTCAAGGAACGGATCGTGGACAAGCTGGAACGGATGGGTCTGAAGGATCTGCGCAAACACATCGTGTACGAGCATGTCTGGACGCCACTCGACATCCAGCAACAGTATTACTCCAACAAAGGCTCGATCTACGGGGTCGTCACCGACCGCTTCAAAAACTTCGGGTTCAAGGCGCCCAAGCAAAGCTCGCGCTACCCAAATCTCTTTTTCGTAGGGGGCTCAGTCAACCCCGGCGGAGGCATGCCCATGGTCGTCCTCTGCGGACAGAATGTTTGCAAAAAAATTCTCGCATGGGATCAGGATCCATCATCCTAAGCGTGGCGTCGTTGCTGTGGTTTGCCGGGTTTCTTATCCTCAGTCGTATCCGGACATACCTCCCGAGCGCCCATTTTTTTCATCCATCCCTTTCACTTTCGGTCATCATCCCAGCCCGGAACGAGGAGCATAACCTGCCAAGGCTCCTGCATTCCATCAACGCGCAATCCGTTCGCCCGCTGGAAGTCATCGTCGTAGATGACGCTTCGACCGACCGAACCGCCGAAGTCGCTGAAAAACTTGGGGCGACGGTCATCGCATCGCAACCGTTACCGGAGGAATGGCGGGGCAAGACGTGGGCGTGTCAGCAGGGGGCAAACTTCGCGAACGGAGACATTTTGTTGTTTATAGACGCCGACACGTGGTTTGAAACGGGCGGGCTGGAGCGAATCCTTGCCGCCTATGACACTGGGGCATTGTCGGTGGGCCCTTATCATACGCCGCAGAGACCTTACGAGCAGCTCTCTGCTTTTTTCAATCTCATCATGGCTGCCGGCACCGTGCCCCACGGATTGTTCGGACAGATGTTGATGGTGGATCGGGCGAGCTACCGTAGAATCGACGGACACGAGACGGTGAAGGGACGCATCCTGGAGAACTTTTTCCTGGCAGAACGGTTTTGCGAATTCGGCATCCCGCTTCATAGCCAGACCGGGAAAGGTCTGCTTGGGTTTCGCATGTACCCCAACGGGCTTTCGGATTTGATCGAAGGTTGGACCAAAGGTTTTGCTTCAGGAGCCGGTCAGACAGCAAAACCGACCCTACTTCTCATCGTGGCGTGGTTAATCGGTATGATGTTGCCAGTGGGTTGGCTGCCATTCTCGGAGTGGGCCACGCTATTGTACCTCCTTTTTGCTGCACAGCTCGCTTTCATGTTCCGGCAGGTCGGCGCATTCCGTTGGTACACGGCTTTGTTTTACCCCGTGCCACTGGTGTTTTTTTTCGCTCTCTTTGCGTGGTCGCTCCTCCGATCGGACAAGCAGGTGACATGGAAAGGACGGCGCATTCATGCTAATTGAACTGTCAGTCGTTTGGATCATTATTCTGAATGTCGTCGGCTGGCTTCTGATTCAATTGGGTTTGGCGTGGGGGTTCACCCGAATGCCAGCAAAGTGGTTTGATCCCAATCCGGCGCTCGCGTATGAGAAAGGCGGTCGATTCTACGAACGACTCTTCGCCATCAAACGGTGGAAAGACCAACTCCCCGATGCCGCGCGTTGGTTCAGCGGCGGCTTCGCCAAGGCAACGTTGAGCAGCAAGGAGCCAGAGTATCTCGCGCGTTTTATCCGCGAGACGCGGCGCGGCGAATTGTGTCACTGGCTGGCAATCGGGTGTACGCCCGTCTTCTTGCTCTGGAACCCCTGGTGGGGCGAGTTGATCATCGTCGTCTACGCGTTGGCCGCCAATCTACCCTGTCTCCTAGTCCAGCGCTACAACCGGATTCGGCTTGTTAGGATTTTGGCGGCCCGCACGAAAACTTGACCTCGCCTAGGCATTTCACTACGAAATCGACAGCGAATCACTGCTTTAGAAGGGATCCCCCAAGCAACCGCCAGCGACACCCGACAGGCAATTTCCTATCAAATCATGACCCCACGTGTACCCATCGGTGAACTCCAAGTAGCGACTGTCCTCCGGGATTTCGTCAGCAACCACGCCGCCCCCGGCACCGGCGTTACCCCCGAAAAATTCTGGGGCACACTCGCAACTCTCGTGCGCGATCTGGCCCCAACTCTCCAGACTCGCTTAGAGGAACGCGACCAATTCCAGGAAAAAATCGACCAATGGCATCACACGAATCCCCGGACGTCTTTTGATTCCGTCGCGTATCGCAGCTTCTTGGAAAAGATCGGTTATCTTCAGTCCGAGCCCGCCCCTTTCACCATCAGCACCAGCAACGTCGATCCCGAGATTTGCACCATTGCCGGACCGCAGCTTGTCGTACCCGTCAATAATGCCCGCTACGCGCTAAACGCCGCCAATGCCCGTTGGGGTAGTTTCTACGACGCCGCTTACGGCACCGATGTGATCGCCGAGACCGACGGCTGCACCCGCGCCACCAACTACAATCCAACCCGCGGGGCCAAGGTAATCGCCCTCGCCCGCGAATTCCTCGATCAAGCCACGCCACTCGTCAGCGGCAGCCACCGCGACGCCTCCGGCTACACACTCAGCAACGGCCAACTCGCAGTCGCTCTCGCCAACGGAACCACCACGGCCCTCTCCCAACCGAAAAAATTTGTCGGATTCACCGGCACCGCCGATGCACCCACCGGCATTTTGCTGCGCAATCACGGTCTGCATTTTGAAATCCAGATTGACCGCACCCACCTGATCGGCGGTGCGGATGCTGCCGGAATCAAGGACCTCGTACTTGAATCCGCAATCACCACGATTCAAGATTTCGAAGACTCCGTGGCCGCGGTCGATGCCGACGACAAACTCATCGTCTACCGCAACTGGCTCGGACTCATTCGCGGAGACCTGACCGAAGACATGGTCAAGAACGGCCGTCCAATCACCCGTCGCCTCAATCCCGATCGCGCCTACACCCGCCCCGACGGCACCCCATTCACTCTTCCCGGCCGCAGTCTGCTTCTGGTGCGTAATGTCGGCCATCACATGGCGACCGACGCCGTCCTCGGCCCCGACGGCGCAGAAATCCCTGAAGGATTTCTCGATGCATTGATGACCGGCCTCATTGCTATTCATGATCTGCGCGCCAGAGCCGATGCTCCCATTCGCAACAGTCGCACGGGGAGTGTTTATATCGTCAAACCCAAGATGCACGGCCCCGCCGAAGTGGACCTCACCTGCGAATTGTTCCGTCACGTCGAAGAAGGTCTCGGTCTCCCACGCAACACCCTCAAGCTCGGCATCATGGATGAAGAGCGCCGCACCACGATCAATCTTCCCGCCTGCCTCTATGCCGCGCGCGAACGCGTCATCTTTATCAACACCGGTTTCCTCGACCGCACAGGGGACGAGATTCACACCGCCATGGAAGCCGGTCCCGTCGTGCGCAAGCAGGCCATGAAATCCCAACCCTGGATTCTCGCCTACGAAGATTGGAACGTCGACGTCGGTCTTGCCGCCGGTCTTCGGGGGCGCGCCCAAATCGGCAAAGGGATGTGGGCCATGCCCGATCTCATGGCGCAGATGCTGGCCACCAAGGCCGCACATCCCCAAGCTGGTGCCAACACCGCGTGGGTGCCGTCACCCACTGCCGCCACCTTGCACGCCACCCACTATCACCGCGTCGATGTCGCCGCACGACAGACAGCCCTCGCCACTCGCGACCGCGCCAATCTGGATAATATTCTGACGCTCCCGTTGATCCCAGCCGCACCGTCCGCCGCTGATATTCAGCAAGAGTTGGACAACAACGCCCAAAGCATTCTTGGCTACGTCGTCCGATGGATTGATCAAGGCATCGGTTGCTCCAAGGTTCCCGACATCAACGATATCGGCCTCATGGAAGACCGCGCCACGCTGCGCATCTCCAGTCAACACATAGCCAATTGGCTGCGTCACAGCCTGTGCACCGAGCCACAAGTGCGTGAAACGCTCCAACGCATGGCCGCGATCGTCGACCGCCAAAACGCAGGCGACCCAAGCTACCAACCGATGGCCCCGCACTTCGACGAGAACGTCGCCTTTGCCGCCGCCTGCGATCTAATTTTTAAAGGCAGCCTTCAAGCCAACGGTTACACCGAGTGGATCTTGCATAGCCGCCGCCGCGAAGCCAAAACGAAGACCACATCCTAATCGACGGCTCCATGACGCCCTTTCTGAAGCGCCTCTCCGCCATCCTTCCGACCGATCGGTTGCTCTGCGAACCCCAACATCTCTCCGCCTACGAGAGTGACGGACTCACGGCCTATCACGCCCGGCCCATCGCCATCGTGATGCCCGAAACCGCCGACGAAGTGATCGCCATCGTGCGAGCCTGCCATGCCGAGAAAGTCCCGTTCGTGGCTCGCGGGAGTGGCACCAGTCTTTCCGGTGGTTCACTGCCCGTCGCCGATGGCGTGGTCATCGCCCTGAATCGGCTCAACCGTATCCTCAGCCTCGATCCAGCCCAACGCATCGCCGTCGTCGAACCCGGCGTTATCAATGTCGCGGTCACTGCAGCTGCCGCCCCGCACGGTCTGCACTACGCTCCCGATCCATCGAGCCAGATCATCTGCACCATCGGCGGCAACGTCGCCTTTAATTCCGGCGGCGCGCATTGCCTAAAATATGGTATGACTTCCAATCACGTCCTCGGTCTCAAAGCCGTGCTCGCGACCGGCGAAGTTGTGGAATTCGGCAGTACCAGTCGCGAACAAATCGGACCCGACTGGACCGGTCTCTTCACTGGCAACGAAGGTCTCTTCGGTATCGCCCTTGAAATCACCGTTCAATTGCTGCCGAAGGCCGAGTGTTTCCACACCGTGCTCGCTGGCTACAAAACGCTCGAGCAGGCTGGAGATGCCGTTTCCGCCATCGTCGCCAGCGGCCTATTACCAGGAGCCATCGAGATAATGGATGCCCTGGCCCTCGAAGCCGCGACTGCGGCGGTGCATGCCGATTATCCGCCAGGTTGCGAAGCCGTGCTCATTGTGGAACTCGAAGGCCCGCGCGAAGTCGTCGCAGCTGACCGCGTTCGCCTCGATCAAATTATCGCCGCAAGTTCCCCCGTCGAAGCCCGACCTGCACGCAATGCCACCGAGCGCGTGGCCATCTGGAAAGGCCGCAAAAGTGCCTTCAGTGCGGTCGGTCGCCTCTCACCCGATTTTATTGTCCAGGATGGCGTGGTGCCACGTCGACGTCTCGGCGAAGCGCTCCGTCGCATCGGCGAAATGACCCGTGAAGCCGGACTGCGTTGTGCCAATGTTTTTCACGCGGGTGACGGTAATTTGCATCCCCTCATTCTTTATAATGGCAAAAATGCGGGCGAACTCGAGCGCGCCGAAGCCCTCGCCGGTCGCATCCTGAAGATGTGTGTTGAGATGGGTGGCTCCATCACGGGCGAACATGGCGTCGGCGTGGAAAAACGCGACTATCTGCCCGACATGTTCAACCCCGACGAGATCGATTGCCTGCAACGCATCCGCGCCGCCTTCGATCCACTGATGATCGCCAACCCAGGCAAAATGTTTCCCGGCGGCAACGCCCCCGCCCTCACAAGTCATGGCCTCCACCCGCTGGAAAAGGCCGGCCTCATCTCCCGCGAATGAGCCCGCCCTTCGTTGCCCCCGCTTCTCAGACGGCCCCCGAAGCCCCAACGCGAAGACGATTAGTCGAAGCTCACTTTCAAGGATGAGTAACCACATCACGCCGACTACTGTCTCCGAACTCGTCTCTGCTGTGCGCGATCATCCGCGCTTGCTGGCGGTCGGCGCACAAACCAAACCACGCCTCTCCGCCATTGACGACGATGTGATGCGACTCTCGACGCTGAAACTTTCCGGCATCACGGAGTACGAGCCCGACGAATACACCTTCACCGCCCTCGCCGGCACTCCCGTGCGCGAAATTGCCGAGGCCGTCGCCGCTAAAGGCCAATATCTTCCTTTTGATCCCCTTTTGCTCGAAGCCGGCTCCACCATCGGGGGTGCAGTCGCCTCGGGTCTCAGTGGTCCGGGTCGTTTCCGCTTTGGTGGACTGCGCGATTTCATACTGGGTGTGCGTTTCGTCGATGGTTCCGCCCGCGAACTCCGTTTGGGAGGCAAGGTCGTCAAAAATGCTGCCGGATTTGATCTGCCAAAATTTTTCGTCGGCAGCTTGGGTCGTTTCGGAGTGTTCGCTGAATTCACTTTTAAGGTTTTTCCTAGCGCCGCCGCCACGCTCACGTTGCGACTGCCCGTGAGCGATCCCACGAAAGCTCTGGAAATTTTCGATACCGTCGGACTCAGCCGTTGGGAAGCTGAAGCCGTCGATTTTCTGCCCACCGGTGACGCCGTATTAGTGCGGCTCGCCGGTCCCGACGAGCCGCTGCAAATCCTCGCTCAGGAAATCTTCAGGCATTTTCCCGGCGAAATTCTCTCTGCCACCGCAGCCGATACAATCTGGAGTGATCTCCGTGAACTACGCTGGACCACTGCCGAAAATTCTTTGCACAAAGTTGCGATCTCACCCAATCAAGTGCCTGCTCTCTGCATCAGAGTGAGTTCGCTCAGTGGAGATGCGCATATCTATTCCGGCGGCAATGTCGCTTTAGTTTCGCTGCCAGCCGGGACTGACGCCACCAGCCTCGGGTTGCCTGCCCTGACCCTGCGCGGAACCGGCCCCCTCTGGACCTTGCCACCCACGCCGCCCGCGATCCACCAAGCGGTCAAACTCGCTCTCGATCCCGCCGACCGTTTTCCGTCACTCGCCTGATATGCAGCACACGATCAAACCCGATTCTCACGGCCCGCTCACCGCGCCTATGATGGATGCGGTGGATGCCTGCGTGCACTGCGGTTTCTGTCTGGCGGCGTGTCCCACCTATAAGGAACTCGGTCAAGAAATGGATTCTCCCCGCGGCCGCATCGTGCTCATGAAGCAGGTGCTGGAGGGCTCGCTCGGGTGGGAAGCCGCCCAACCGCACGTCGATCGGTGCCTCGGTTGCTTGGCCTGCGAACCTGCGTGTCCCAGCGGGGTGCCCTATCGCGACTTAATCAGTCCGTTCCGTTCCATCGCCCGGACCAAGACCAATCGTTCCTTCGGACAAAAGCTCCGCCAATTTCTCGCCGCGCAAACGATTCCCTATCCCGCTCGTTTCCGTCTCGCTGCCGCGACTGGCCGCTTGGGAAAATTACTCCGACCCTTGGTCCCGAGTGTGCTGCGTCCCATGATCGATTTGGTGCCGTCATCGATTCCGCCAGCTGAGTCGTGGGCGACAGTCACTCCCGCCAAAGGAGAACGCCGTGCCCGGGTTGCTTTGCTTACCGGCTGTGCTCAGCAAGTCCTCGCACCCGATATCAACACCGCCACCATCGCTGTCCTCGCCCACCATGGCGTCGAAGTGATCGTGCCCCCGGGCCAAGGTTGTTGCGGTGGCCTCGCGTGGCACACCGGTGATCTCGCCGCTGCGCAGACTTTCGCTCGCCGCAACCTCGACGCTTTCCCGGCCGACGTGGATGCGATTCTCACCAACGCCGCCGGTTGCGGATCGGCCATGCACGAGTATCACCTCGTATTGTGCGGAACCGCCGATGAAGTCCGCGCCGACGTCTTCCGTCAACGCGTAACGGATGTCAGTTCCTTCCTCAATCGTCTCGGTCTCCGAGAAACACCGCAAGATTCTGGCCGTAAACTGCGCATCGCCTACCACGACGCCTGTCATCTCTCCAATGCCCAAGGCGTGCGCGACGAACCCCGGGAATTATTAAATACCATTCCCGGCGTCGAAATCTGCGAACTCGCCGAAGCCCACCTCTGCTGCGGCAGCGCCGGCACCTACAATCTCGATCAACCCAAGATCGCCGCCTCACTCGGCGAACAGAAAGCCCGTGCGGTCATTGCCACCGGTGCCGATGTCGTCGCCAGCGGCAATATCGGTTGTCTGACACAGCTTGAGTCGCATCTGCAAAAACTCGGCTCACCCATCCGCGTCCGTCACACCATGCAAATCCTCCGCGACGCCTATCGCTGAGCCCATAATCCGTTGCGAAGCATCGAAGAATTTCTCCCTCTGTGATACACCGCTGGTCCCGGAGCTCCGCCCCGGTCCAGGATCGTTCCCGACGAATGGGGCAGGCCACCCCCCGCCGCGAAACGATGCGCATTCGACCATCGACAATTTCCTTCGTCCCCGGCATTGGTTGAGAGTGATGGATGTCAATCATATGCGACAGAATTATCAGGCCGGAGCGCTGCGGCGGGAAGATCTGGAGACCGATCCTTTCCGGCAGTTTGAGCAGTGGTTTCAAACCGCCCTGGAGTTTCCAGAGGTCGCGGAAGCCAACGCGATGACCCTGGCGACCTCCGACCGGGAGGGATTGGTCTCGGCGCGCACGGTCCTCCTCAAGGCCTGGGATGGGAACGGATTCGTCTTTTTCACCAATACCTCCAGCCTGAAAGCCCGCCAAATCGCGGAGAACAACCGGGTGGCATTGCTCTTCGCCTGGCTGCCGCTCGAACGTCAGATATCCATCCGGGGTCAGGCCGAAAAGACCACCGTCGCAGAAAGCCTCCGCTATTTTTTGAGTCGTCCGCGGGCCAGCCAACTCGGGGCTTGGGTGTCGCAGCAAAGCCGCCCGATTTCCTCGCGGCAAATCCTGGAGGGCAAGTTCGAGGAAATGAAGAAAAAGTTTTCCGAAGGGAAGGTCCCCCTCCCCAGCGTATGGGGCGGTTATCGGGTCGTTCCCCAGGCCATGGAATTTTGGCAGGGCCGTCGCGACCGGCTGCACGACCGCTTCCTCTACACGCGAACCCCGGATTCCACATGGCAGATCGAGAGACTGGCACCCTGAATGAAAGGGATCGCCACTCACATCCTGCCTTCACTTTTTCTTTTTCCAACCCCGGTGCTCCCGGCTTAAATGGCGGCAATGGCAGATCTCTCCCCACAAACCGTTCAGGAAAGCCCGCCCTCCTCCCTGCGGCACGCCCTGACTTCATCTGGAAAAACCGCCCTCCGCACCCTCCACATCTACGGGGCGATTGACGGAGAACAACGGGCGGCTTCCTTTGCCTACTACGTTCTGTTTTCCCTCTTCCCGCTTTTTGCGCTCCTACTCACCGTCGGATCCCAATTTCTCAACTCGCAGGAAATCATCGATGGCATCAATAGTTTCCTCCCCCTCGATCCCTCCCAAAAGCAGTTCATTTGGGACAGTGTCACCCAACTCGAGCAGGCCCGGGGCGGAGTGGGAATCGCTTCCGTGGTGGTGTTGCTCTGGTGCTCATTGCGATTTTTTCAGGCACTCGTGCGGGGGGTGAATCGGGCCTGGCACACTATCGAGTTTCCTTGGTGGCAGTTGCCATTGAAAAATCTTCTCATGGTTTGCATTGTCTCCAGCGCTCTATTTGCCGGGCTCCTCGCTCCCGCGCTATTGCAGGGGGCACGCAACGCCCTTGTAGCCGCCGAGACATTGATTCGCTCCCGCTTTCCTGACTTCAATCTCCCCCTCATTTCGAGCGTGATCGATCTCAGTCGATATGCCATCGGCGGCCTGGTGCTATTTTACGCCTTCAGCATGCTTTACAAGCTGGCTCCACGCCGGAAGGTTCTCTTTTCCCAAGTTTGGTTGGCCGCACTTCTGGTCACTCTCTCGCTCCAGGCCTGCCAGGTGGCCTTCGTCAATTATCTGCCACGCATCATGAACTACGGCATTTACGGAGCCGTCGGACTGATGATGCTCCTCCTGCTCTGGGTCTATGTTTCCGGCATGATCATCATTCTGGGCGGGTGCCTGTGCGCCGCCATGGGTCTGGAAGAAGAATCCCACCCCGGGGACATCCCAACTACTCCAGCCAGTTCATGAAATTGAAGTTGCTGGAAACCATAACGGCCACCACCACAATCGTCATGAGAAATCCGCCAACAGCCATCGTCGCGGTGGCGATCAAAATCCGGCGGATCAAGAGATCTTCTTTGTTCACTTCAGGCATCACTTCAGTCATGGCGGAGAAATAGGAGCCGTCGACGAGGAAGTCAAACGCTTTGGGGCCGGTAGCGCTCCGGCAGCACAGCCAGGAGATCCGCCTTTGGGGTGCGCTCAAGGAATTCACTGAAAATTTCGTCCCCCTGCTTGTCGGCCTCATAGGCTTTCAACAAGGCGTCAATGACATGATGAACATCGCTGGCAAGGATCTTGCCTTTCAAGAGGGTATTGAAGCGGCGGTTCACCCCCAGGCGTCCTCCGACAAAAAGATCATAAGCCTCGACCATGACGCCATCGACCTTGGTCTTGCCCCCGCGGAAACCAATATCAGCAATCTGATGCTGACCGCAACTGGAGGGACATCCACTGAAATGTACCCGGATCTTGCCCTTGTACCACCCACTGGTCGCTTCCAGCTGGGAAACCAGTTCGATCATGCGATTCTTGGTCTCGGCCACCGCCAGATTACAAAACTCAATCCCGGTGCAGGACACACATCCGTTGCGGAAATTGGAGGATTCATAGGTCAGCCCCAAGGCATCCATCTCCAGCTTCATCGCAGGGAGATTCGCCTCCGGCACGTGAGTGATGATGAGATTCTGCTTGTTGGTCAGACGAATGGAACCCTGGCCGGGCACACTGTATTTGTTTACCAAACGCCCGACCGAGGCCAGCGCCCCGTCCCGCACCCGTCCGCCGGTGAAGTTGATCCCCACCCAAAATAGTCCCGGCTGACTCTGGGCATGAATCCCCATGTGGTCCGACTCTTGATCCCTCGGAAACTGAAAATCAGTGTGACGTTCGAGTTCGTAGCCCAACCTGGCCTCGATCTCGGCCAGGATTTTTTCGACGCCCCAGTCGGCGACGAGAAACTTGAAGCGGGCCCGGTTGCGTTTGGCCCGATACCCTTCATCCCGGAACACCTCGGTGATCGCTTTGGACACCGGCCATGCCTGTTGGGGAGAAATCCACACTGGCAACAGCTGAGCCATGTGCGGAGCACTCGAAAGCCCCCCACCCACCTTCACTCCATAGCCCGCTTCGCCCCGGGCATTGACGAGGCCAAACATGCCCAGACAATTGATATCCGGCTGGTGACAATGGATATCACAACCACTGATCCCAATTTTGTATTTGCGGGGGAGATTGGAAAAATCCTTCGTATCGGTCAGATTTCGGCTGATTTCCTGCATCTCCGCCGTGGCATCGAGCACCTCCCGCGGATTGATGCCGGAGGTCGGGCAGCACGCCACGTTACGGGTAATGTCCCCACAAGCTCCACTGGTGATCAATCCTACTTTTTCCAAAGCGTCGAAAATCGGTGGCACATCACTGATCCGAAGCCAATGGTATTGAATGGTCTGCCGGGTGGTGATGTCGCTAAATCCGTGCCCGTATTCGTCCCCGATGGCCGACAAGGCAATGGCTTGATCCCCGGTCAACTGCCCGCCGGGAATCTTCGTCCGCATCATGAAATACCCGCTGTCCTTGGGTTTCTGGCGATAAACGCCATACCATTTCATGCGGTCAAAGTCGTCTTCTGAAATGGCCGAAAACCCCAGCTTTGCATACCGGTATATATCGTGAATGACGTCCAGGCCGTCTTTGTCCAGTTTCATCTGCTCCGAATCCGGAACTTTGATCAGTCCATCTTTAATGGCTCGAAAGTTTGGGTGAATATCAATCATCGCTCAAATTGGTCGTCATTTAGAATGCAACGGTTCGAAGGCTCCTTCAAGTGATATTTTTTGCAAGAGGAAAAATGATTCCGGGCCGAATGCGTTGCACCTCCGAAAATTGCAAAACTCGCTGAGAAACCAATAATGGGAGGGCGAG
Source organism: uncultured Spartobacteria bacterium (assembly GCA_937890535.1). GTDB lineage: Bacteria > Verrucomicrobiota > Verrucomicrobiia > Chthoniobacterales > Terrimicrobiaceae > CAMASH01. The sequence goes on along the minus strand of CALBXK010000280.1, from coordinate 30,066 downwards.
GCTCCGTCCGAGCCCATATATTTCGGCTCGGACAGAGCCTCGCCCTCCCAGTCAGAATTTTAGGTTGCAACTTTTAGTGGTTGATCACATGAGTCGGCACCCCGCCGAGGAACGCCCTGACATTTTCGACCGCGATATCCAAAAGTCGCTGCCGACTCGCCTGGGTGGCCCAGGCAATGTGCGGGGTGATGAGGCAATTTTTGGCCCGAAACAGAGGGTTGTCTGCCGGAGGCGGTTCGACGGATAGAACATCCAGCCCGGCCCCGGCGATCACCCCGTGGTTCAAGGCGTCGGCCAGATCTTGCTCCACCACGAGCCCGCCACGGGAAGTGTTGATCAGGAACCCACCAGGGCGCATCGTTTTCAGCCGGCCGGCATTGACGAGGCCATCGGTTTCCGGAGTCAGCGGACAATGTAGGCTCACCACATCGGCCTGTGCAAAAACCTCGTCGATGGACACCTGGCCGTCGCTGGGAGTTCGACTGGCGACGAGGACCTTCATCCCAAAGGCCCGGCCGATTTCGGCCGCCGCCCGACCGATGGCCCCATATCCAACGATCCCGAGAATGCGGCCGTGCAATTCGACGAGAGGAAAATCCCAATAACAAAAATCTGGATTCCGGCCCCATCGACCTTCCGCTACGGTTTCGGCATGGTGCCCGGTGCGCTGGGTTAGTTCCAGCAGAAGGGCAAAGACATGCTGTGCGACCGATTGGGCTCCATAGCCCGGCACATTGCAAACCGGAATTTCACGTTCCCGGGCGGCGGCAATGTCCACCACATTATACCCGGTGGCCAACACGCCGATGTAGCGAAGGTCCGGCAAGGCGTCGATCTGCCCGCGAGTGAGCGCCGTCTTATTGGTCAACAAAACCTGTGCCCCCGCGGCGCGTTCCGCGACCGCGTCCGGTGCCGTCCGATCGTGAATGGTACAGGGGCCGAGAGCGGTCAGCGGAGACCAATCAAGATCTCCGGGATTGAGGGTATGGCCGTCCAGGACGACAATTTTTAAAGGCGAAGGAAAAGCTTCCGGCATCGCTCAAATTTCACTGATCCACCCCGTTCCGCAAGTTCAATCAGGAGCCTGATTTTTGAACGAGCCGTGGCTCCCTGGCCAAGGTCACTCCCCTTCGGAAGAGAACGGACCGCGCCAATCGAAATAATCGCTCTGAGGATCGGCGATCATTTCGCCGCTGCGGCCGCAGGGGGTTCTGCCCCCGCCTCCAGAAATATCAATGCCTCGGAATTTAGGCAGAATCGTAGTCTGGTTGGCTCCGGTCCGTCGGGAAAAATGTGTCCAAGGTGACCGTCACAACGCGTACAGAGAACTTCGATCCGAATCATCCCGTGACTGGCATCCCTGCGTTCGAAGACGTTTTCCTTGGCGAACGGCTGAAAAAAACTAGGCCACCCGGTGCCGGAATGAAATTTCGCTTCCGAGGCAAACAAGGGCAACTGGCAGCCGGCACAAAGATAAATTCCCTGCATTTTGTTGTCAAACAGCGTGCCACAAAAAGGGGCATCCGTTCCGGAGCTTCGCAATATCCGGAATCGAGCCGCACCGAGTTGGGCCAGCCACTCGGCTTCGGACTTGACCACCACCGGCACCTCGGTCGGAGGCGAAGGCGCATCGTTTGAACCCAAAAGTCGGACACTGACAAGGCGGGCAGGTTCTTCGGATTGGACAGAAAGAGACATCGCAAAAAGGCTGACTACAAGGGCAAGAGAAACTTTAAGGCAGAACTCTTCCACGATTTTTGCTTGAGAGCAACCATTCGCCCAGCCATTACGTCAGGATGCTTTGGATTGCCGTCATCACCACCGCCGTGATCTCCTACCTCATTGGCTCCTTCCCCAGCGGATACCTCGCCGGGCGAGCCCACGGACTCGACCTGCGCAAAGAGGGCAGCGGAAACGTCGGAGCCACCAACGCCCTCCGCGTCCTCGGCAAGAAAATCGGATACACCGTATTTGCGGCGGATATTTTCAAGGGTTGGCTGGCCGTGATGACCTCCTACGTCATCGTCCTTCTGTACACCCAAATGACGAATGCCTCCCAAGACCTTTCCGTTTCATCCATCCTGAACTTCCTCGTAGGCTCCACTCCTGCGCCCCCTTTGACCATTCGCTTTGGGATTCTTGGTGCGATCTGCGGGATGCTGGGACACATATTTCCGATCTGGCTTGGCTTCAAAGGAGGAAAAGGCATTGCCACCGCCGGCGGAATCATGATTGCGCTCTTTCCGATTCAGGTCTTTCTCGCGGGAATCAGCGTCTGGCTGATCCTCTTTTTCGCGACCCGGTATGTGTCAATCGCTTCCATCGGCGCCGCGATCACCCTCCCCACCGCCAGTGGGATTCTCCTCCTCATGGGGAAGTGCGATGCCCTCAGACTATGGATCGCCGGGGTCATGTGCGTTCTCGCCATCTGGCGTCACAAATCAAATATCCAACGTCTGCTTGCCGGAACGGAAAAAAAATTCGAAAAGAAGCTCCCACCACAAACCCCTTCCGACAATTCCCATGTATAAGAAAATCAGCATCATCGGCGCCGGCAGCTGGGGGACCGCCTTGTCGCTCCTTCTGGCCGAAAATCGCGCCAAGGTCCGCCTTTGGGCCCACAACCCTGAGATCGCCGAAGAACTCGTCTCCCATCGCACCAACGAAACCTATCTCCCCGGCCTTCGGTTGCCGCCCAACGTTTACTCCACCGGGGATCTCTCCGACACCCTGGACGCTGAACTCATCCTCATCGTCACACCATCCAAGGCCATTCGCACCATTGCCGCCCAAATCGCGGCCCTCGGCCCCGATAAAAAAACCGTCTTCGTTTCCTGCACCAAAGGGATCGAGCACAACACCGGAAAACTCGTCAGCCAGATCCTGGAGGAGGCTCTGCCAGACCATCGCGTGGGCGTGCTTTCCGGCCCCAACCTCGCCGTCGAAGTGGCCAAGCGCATCCCCGCGGCCGGCGTGATCGGCTCGGTCCACCCTGAACTGATCGAGCCTCTGCAAAAAACATTTTCCCTCCCCAGCTTCCGCGCCTACACGAGCGACGACGTCACAGGCATCCAACTCGGCGGAGCCTTGAAAAACATATTTGCCATCGCGGCCGGAGCCTCCGACGGCTTCGCCATGGGCGACAATGCCAAGGCCGCTCTCGTCACCCGCGCTCTCGCCGAAATGACCCGTCTCGGAGTTGCCCTCGGGGGACGCCAGGAAACATTTTTCGGGCTGAGCGGAATCGGCGATCTCATGGTGACCTGTTTCAGCCCGCACAGCCGCAACCGCACCTTTGGCGAACGCCTCGGCCGGGGCGAGTCCCCCGCCCAGATCCAGGAATCAATGCGGATGGTGGCCGAGGGAGTCCCCACCACGTTGAGCGCCTGGCAATGCGCCGGGAAGCTCGGCATCGAAGCTCCCATCACGTCAGAAGTCCATGCCGTGCTCTACGAAAACAAACCCCCGCATGAAGCCATGTGGGAGCTTCTCGGGCGCCCTCCCAAGCCCGAATCGGACCGGGGTCCGGCCTGAGATTCCCCTCCTCCGCAGGTCAGGCGGCTTCGGCCTTGAGATGGTCCAAGGCATCCTGGCGGGTCTCAAAGATCGGATAGGCGGTGTCAAATCGCGCCAACTCAAAGACCCGTTTCACCTCTCCACGCAGGGAACACACCACGAGCCGCCCTCCCTTGCGCGAAATCTTGCGACCGGCCATAAACAACTCACGAAAGCCCGCGCTCGCCATATATTCAAGATGCTCCAAATCGATGAGCAAATCCCCTTTCTCTTCCCCATCCGCCAGCGAGGACATGGTGTCCTTCAGATCCTTGCCCCCATGGGGGTCAAGACGCCCGGAAACGGTGAGAATGTGAATGTTGCCGTCGAGGGTGGTTTGGTATGCTGCCATGGGATCAGGGGTCTGGTGGTTGGGAAGAACTTCCTTTCATAACGAATTTAGCTTGTTCCAGGCAATCGCATTTTTATCTTTCGAGCAGTCCACATCGTCAGGCCCAAGACCCTTCGGGCCGATCGACCCATCTTCTTCATGTCGCTTTCTCTCAAATCCAAGGTCCTGCTCTGGTTTCTGCTTGTGATCATCGCCGTGGGTTTTGCGGGCTTCTCCGGCTACCGCCGGCTCTCCGAATATATCCGGGTCGCCGCAGAGCGTCAGATGACATCAAAGATGGAGCACATCGCGGATATCCTGGCCGCCAACAATACGATCAATAAGGGCCTGGTGCATTCGTCCCTGCTGGTTTTGAAAATGATCACGCTTCGCCAGGGTCCCCCGCAAATGGCGCTCCACCCCGGACCCGACGGTTCCCCCCGAATGATGCTCTCGTTCGGAGAATATCCGGTGGCCGGTAACGAGGCGCTCGTGGATGAGACCCGGGAGATCATGGGCGGCACGGCGACGATCTTCGAGAAATCGGGCGACCGCTTCGTTCGCATCATCACCAATGTGGCAAAACCAGACGGCTCAAGGGCGGTCGGAACAATTCTTGATCCTGATGGCCCAGCCATCGCCAGCCTCAACGCGGGAGAATCTTATCTCGGAGTGGTCGACATTCTCGGAAAATCCTACATCACCGGATATGAACCCATCCGGGATGCCGCCGGCGGAGTTATTGGAGCGTATTACGCCGGCTATGCCATCACCGGAATGGTCACACTCAACGATGCCATCGAACTCCCCGGCGTCCTCAACCATGGATTCTTCGCCCTCGTGGACAGCCATGATCATATCATTCTGCAGACCCAGAATTTCGCCTCCGACGCCAAGATCAAACAGATCATCAACGATCTGGAAGCCAAGCGCCCGGTCGGCCCGGACTGGTATGTGCGAATGGAAACCTTTGCCCCCTGGGATTACGATATCGTGGCCGCTTTGTACCTGCCCGACGTCCGAGCCAAGACCGTCAGCATCATTTGGCAGGTGTATGGCGTTGCCACCGCCGTCATCACAACCATTCTCATTCTGTCCTTCTGGCTCGCCTCCCGACTTTCCCGCGCCCTCGCCCTCGCCGAGACCCGCCATCAGGAAGCGGTCGCCGCCCGCGATGCGGCTGAATCCGCCAATCGGACCAAGAGCACCTTCCTCGCCAACATGAGTCATGAATTGCGCACCCCAATGAATGCCATCATCGGCTACAGCGAGATGCTCATTGAGGAAACGGAGGACCTTGGTGCCGCGGAGCTGATTCCCGACCTTCAAAAAATCCGCTCCGCTGGAAAACACCTCCTGGCTCTGATCAACGACATTCTGGATCTCTCCAAAATCGAAGCAGGAAAAATGACGATCTTTCCGGAGGAATTTTCCATCGCTGAGATCCTGCCCGAAGTCGTGGCCACCATCCAACCCCTGGTGGAAAAGAATGGCAACTCCCTCGAAGTTCACTGCCCGGAGGACTGCGGTTCGATGCGAAGCGATTTGACGAAAGTGCGTCAGATCCTATTCAACCTGCTCAGCAATGCCTCAAAATTCACCGAAAAAGGTCGGATCACCCTCTCGGTCCAACGCACCGCCGGGGACACCGGGGACCGGGTCCGCTTTGTGGTGAAGGACACCGGAATTGGAATGACCGGGGAGCAACTCGGCCGCCTCTTCCAGGCCTTCTCCCAGGCCGATGCCTCCACCACCCGCAAATACGGCGGTACCGGATTGGGCCTCCTGATCTGCCGAAAATTCAGCCAGATCATCGGAGGCGACATCACGGTCGAAAGCACCCCAGGACAGGGAACCACCTTTACGGTCGATCTCCCCGCCAAGATCGAAGAATCAGCAACCGTCCCACCAACCAAGATATCCTCCGCGGCCTCAATCCCCCGGGGATCGAAGCCGCGTTTGCTCGTAATCGATGACGACCTCGATTCCACGGATATCCTCAAGCGCAATCTCTCAAAATCCGGTTACGAAGTGTTCGTCGCCCACAGCGGTCCCGCCGGACTGGAACTCGCCCGGAAGATCAAACCTGCCGCCATCACCCTTGATGTCATGATGCCCGGCATGGACGGCTGGTCCGTCCTCACTGCCCTGAAATCCGATCCGACCACCGCCGCGATTCCCGTCATCATGGTGACCATGTTGCGCGATCGCCAGTTGGGATTCACCCTCGGTGCCGCCGGGTTCCTCACCAAGCCGGTCGACCCGGACCGACTCCGTGAAATTCTCTCCACCCAATGCGCCCCCACCAACTCCGAAATCCTCGTCGTGGAGGACGACCCCGTCGCCCGGGAATTGATTTGCCGTCTCCTGGAAAAAGAGGGCTTCATCTCCCGCGAAGCCGAGAATGGCCGAGCCGCCCTCGACTCCGTGACGGCCTCCCGCCCTTCGCTCATCCTCCTCGATTTGATGATGCCGGTCATGGACGGATTCGAGTTTCTTGAGACCCTCCGCCAGGACCCCGCCTGCGTTGACCTTCCTGTCGTGATCATCACCGCTAAAGACCTCACCTCCGAAGACCGGAAACGGCTCGATGGCTGCGTGCAACAAATTGTTCAAAAAGGCGCTGTCAATCAGGACAAGTTCATCCGCGACCTCACCGCCTTGTTGAAGCAAAAAGTTTGAGCCCCCTCCCGTGCGTACGCGTTCCTTGTTGAGTTCCCTGGTCTCAACCGCACCTGTCAAGCTTGCGCCAGAGGCTCTCTCTTCCTACAGTCGGCTCAATAATTAATCATCATGGCCCGAATCCTTCTCGTCGAAGACAATGAAATGAATCGCGATATGCTCTCACGTCGCCTCATCCGGCGGGGACATGAAGTCACCCTCGCCGTCGACGGTCAGGAGGGTGTGAATCTGGGAGGCTCCTCCGCCCCCGACATCATTCTGATGGACATGAGCCTTCCGGTTATTGATGGCTGGGAGGCCACCCGCCGCCTCAAGGCCAATCCCGCGACCTCAACCATCCCCATCATCGCCCTCACCGCCCACGCCATGTCAGGAGATCGTGAAAAAGCCCTCGCTGCGGGTTGTGACGACTACGATACCAAACCGATCGAACTCGACCGGCTCCTCGAGAAAATCGCGACCCAGCTGGATCGCTCCCCGACCAAAAGCGATTCGCCGCCCGATCCCTCGTGAGCGACCCGAATCCAACCTCCAACCTCGCAGCCCTTCGTCACGATCTGCGAACGCCGATCAATCACATCCTCGGCTACAGCGAACTGCTGGCAGAAGATCTCGCCGACCAGGGAATCAAAAACCTCGGAGATCTCGAAAAAGTTCAGATCGCCGCAAAGCAGCTTCTCGGGTTGATCGATTCCCGGCTGACCGATTCGGCCTCGCCGGCTCTTCCTGAATCCCCAAAACCTTTGGCAGAGCCAGTCCCGGAGGCAACCATCCAGGCACCGACCCCCACCCTGGCCACTCTCGCCGGTCGGATTCTTGTGGTGGACGACCACCCCGACAATCGTGACGTTCTGGCAAAACGCCTGCAGCGCCAGGGCCATCAAACCGCTCAGGCCAAAGACGGACAGCAGGCTCTGGAGATGCTGGCAGCCTCCCCCTTCGACCTGGTACTGCTTGATATCCTGATGCCCACCATGGATGGCACCACCGCCCTCGGCCACATGAAAGCGGACCCCGCCCTGCGTCACATTCCTGTCATCATGATATCCGCCCTCGACGAAATTGAGAGTGTCGTGAGCTGCATCGAAATGGGCGCCGAGGATTTTCTTCCCAAGCCCTTCAATCCGACCCTGCTCCGGGCCCGCATCGGTGCCAGCCTGGAGAAAAAAGCCTTCCGGGACCAGGAACAAGCCTATCTCCATCAGATCGAGGAAACCCAGAAACGCCTCGCAGACGAACTCCAGGAGGCCGCCCGCTACGTCACTTCAATCCTCCCTCCGCCCATGGAGCATCCCTTCTCCATCGCCTGGGCCTACACCCCCTCCACCGAACTCGGGGGCGATTCCTTCGGCTACCACTGGATCGACAGCACCCATTTTGCGATTTACCTCCTCGACGTCTGTGGCCATGGGGTCGGTGCCGCCTTGCTTTCCGTCGCCGCCATCAATGTTCTTCGCAGCGGTTCACTCCACGAGACCGACTTTCGGGATCCCGGCCAGGTCCTCACCGGCCTCAACGCCAGCTTCCAGATGGAGCAGCACAACAACATGTATTTTACCATCTGGTACGGCGTCTTTGATACCGCCACTCGAACCCTCCATCACGCCTCTGGAGGACATCCCCCCGCCATCCTTCTCACGCCAGGCGAAGACGGTTCCAACACCCTCTCCGAGGTCCGCTGTCCCGGCACCCTCATCGGCGTCATGCCGGACATTTCTTTCGAAAGCGAATCTCAAGTCATTCCCCCAAACGCCCGGCTCTTCGTCTATTGCGACGGGGCCTATGAGATCAAGGGCCCCGACGGGAAAATGCTCGATTTCGACACCGACTTTCTAACCTTCCTACAAGAACATGGACGCAGCCCGTCCCTGCCCGATGACGTCCTGGCGTGGATCCACTCCATGAATCCCGATCCCGTCCTTGACGACGACTATTCATTCATCACCATCGATTTTCCCGCCACATCATGAACCTCCGCGTTATCACCTCCTCCTCTCACCCGGCCACAATCGCCCTTGAGGGTAGTCTCGATCTCCACGGCGTGGAGGAAGTCGAAACGCCATTCCTCGCCGCGATCTCCGCCCATCCTGGAGCCGTGGTGGATCTCTCCCAACTGACATTCGTCGCCTCCCTTGGCATGCGCATGTTCATTGCCGCCCACAAGATTCTCGCGCTTACCGGAAAACCACTCATCGTTTTCAGTCCCAATCCCCAAGTGCGAAAAATCATTCATCATTCGGGTATGGACAGCCTCCTCACCATCGCAGAAGACGAAACGGAAGCCCGTTCGTTGGCAACCGCAGGATAGGACCAATTGGGGGGGCCGAGGGGTCAGGCATGCCGGAGTGCGAGGCCTGCCAGCGCTCCACCATGCCTGACCTCTATGCCTATGCTATAAGACAGTCCTTTTGTTGGCTTTCTGGGAAAATTCAAGCTGATTTTGAGGCATCAGAATAATTTTTACCATGGATTTTCCGATAGCAACCCGGCGTGATGCCGAGTTCCTTGCGGAATTCCAGAATGAACCTGGAGGCGTCGGGCATGCCGACCTCTTTCGCGATAGTCGTAACCTTCAAATTCGTCTCGATGAGCATTTGCTTCGCTTTATCCATGCGAATTTGGCGGGTCTCCTGCTGAAAAGTTCGTCCGGTCATGGCCACAAAGCACCGCGAGAGGTGACCAGAGCTAACTCCGAAAGTGTCGGCGTGCTGATAAAGGGAAGGCGCGGACGAGATCGATTGGTTCATGATCTCCCGAATATGAAGAATGATTTGCTCCATGCGGCTAGGTCGCTCGAAGCGAACTTCCCCGAGCAGCGAGTCAAAATATCGATGGGTCAAAAGACAGGCCAGTTTCCAGGAGCGCACCGTAGTCATCTTATCCAGATATTTCATTTGGATCGTCAAAACTCTGCTGCTGGAAGCTCCACCTTGCAAGGCACCCCGCGAGCAGAAACTGCTCAAGGCCGCACAACGCATCTTGCAGAGGGAGAGTTTCTGATTGTCCTGCTTCCAGAAGATTTCGAGCGCCTCATCGAGATTTCGATGAGCGGCTTCTTTCTGCTGAAGTTCAATGCAGGAGCCCATTCTCGGCAAAAGCCCCCATGGGTAGTGGAACATATATCATAAAATACATACAAATTGCATGAAGTCCATATAGTAATAAGAGATCAAACTGGCTATGTTTCAGGCTATGATCGCAACCCTTCAGAGTTTTCCGTCATCGACCGAAAAATCCTTTCAACCCCGCTCACGCGGTCGGGAACTCGACGTCAATGAGTTCGGGTATTTGGCCGATTCCTCGACGCTGGTGGATCAGCCTCGTTTCCTCCGCAAAAAGCTGGAAGATGACGGCTATCTTTTTCTGCGGGGATTCTTCAAAAGGAAAGATGTGCTCGAGGCCCGAAAGGTTGTCACCGACCGCCTGATGAAAGGCGGCTTTCTGGACGAAGACTATCCGCCCGAGGAAGCGATGGTAAAAAACATTAAAATCGCAAATGCGCACAGCGCCTTTCGCCCGACGGGAGATGCCGACTCCTTAAAGATGTATAACCCTGATGATCTCACCCGCGATAATCAGCCGCTCCTCGATTTGATTTATAAGGGAAAGCTGAAGCATTTCTACGAGAGCTTTTTTGGGAAGCCCGTTCTCCATTATAATTACACCTGGTTTCGGGCGGTGAGTCCGGGCATGGGGACTCCGCCTCATTGCGATATGGTTTACATGGGCCGGGGCACACCAAATTTGCTAACCACTTGGGTCCCATTGGGGGATACTCCCCTACAGGTGGGCGGACTGATGATCCTGGAAAACTCTCATAAACAGGCGGATCGATTGCGGAAATATCTTTCGCGAGATGTGGATGAATATTGTGTGAACGGTGCCAATGCAGAGAAACTCGAGTCCGGCGAAATGCTGCATGAATGGAATGGCCATCTCGCCAAGGATCCCGTTTCCCTGCGCGAAAAGCTGGGCGGTCGCTGGCTCACGGCAGAATTCCAGGCGGGAGACATCTTGATTTTTACGATGCGCACGGTGCATGCCAGCCTCGACAACCAATCGAAGCGAATCCGGCTCTCAACCGACCTTCGCTACCAACCCGCAGATGAACCGATGGACGAACGCTATGCGGTCGAAAATCCCGTGCCCTATGCCCCTGATTTCAAAAAGGGGCGAATTTGTTGAGAAGTCTCGAGGGCTCTGACGATCGGGGACTAGCACCTTTCAACCCTTGTCGGCCACGTTGCTGAGTCCACCGGAAGTACCCGTACCTGCTGCGAGGACGAACCTTGGAATACGCCAACGACGTCTGGTGTGCGGACATCACCTATATCCCAATGCCGCCGGGGCGAGGGGTCAGGCAACGTATATATATTCGTTCAACCATCTCCTCAGTTCTTTGCCATTCTCCGTGGTCGCGGCTGGTGCCGCCTCACTTAGCGTCCCGTTGTCCGACAATCACTTCCATCGGGTCTCAGGTCTCCTCGCGCCATGCCATGACATGCCTTCCACCTATGCCCACTTGCTCAGGGAGGGGAGTCGGCGGCGGCCAGACTGGGAGGACCTTGCGATTCATCCCAACGAGACTGGTAATCGAGCCCGGCCAATTTATTGCCAGCCGCCCCATCGAGGTAGAGGCTGCGGGTCGGAAAGGCAATGGAAAGCCCTCGGGCATGAATCACGTTCATGATTTGACAGTTAACGCGCTGACGAACGTCCATGTAATCAAGCCATGAGATGGTTTTGGTGAAATAATAGACCAAAATATCTAAAGAACTGTCGCCGAAATTGGTGAAATTCACCAAAATGAACTCCTGGTCGACATCGTCGTCATTCCGGAGAATCTTCCGAATGTCTTCCACCGCCCCTTCCATATCCACCGCGCTGGCTTCATAGGAGACCCCAACCACCTGCTTCACCCGGCGTTTTGGCATCCGGGACCAGTTGTTGATGTATTCGTTGGCCAGGACGCCGTTGGGGATGGAGACCACCGTCTTCGGGAAGGTGCGGACTTTGGTTGACCGCAGGCCGATTGCCTCCACATTGCCATCAACCTTGTCTCCCACCTGAATCCAGTCTCCCACTTTGAACGGACGGTCGAGGGCAATCATCATGGCTCCAAAGGCATTCTTAATCGTGTCCTGGGCCGCCAGGGCCACCGCCGCCGTACCGAGTCCGAGGGTGGCAATGATCCCGGTGACATTATAGCCCAGGTTATCGATGGTCATGAGAATGCCGATGATCAGAACAAAGACCTTGAGGCATTTCCGAATGAGGGGAGCAAACCCAGCCACGGCTGATTGCGGGTTGTTGTTAAGACGGATTTCAAGGTACCCGGCAAAAAGATCGGAAAGCAAAAATGCGGCCCAAACAAGGGTCAACATGCTCAAGCCCCGGAAGAGGTTGGCCACGAGTTGCTCGCTGAAGGGGCTGATCGGCAGAACGAGGATCGCGAGATAGAACCCAAAGATGACAAGGAAGGCCGAAAATGGTTTGCTCAGCGCGACGACCAACCCCCGGTTCAACAGACTCGAACGATCCGAATACCGTAGGATCCTGTCGATGACAGCTTTGCTGATGATGTTGCGAAATAGGATACTGAAAATAAAAATGAGAAAACTGGCGGTGAGCTGGGCCACGGAGTAGCCAAAGATATCAGCCCGCAGAAACGCTCCCACCCCCGTGGAAAGCTTGCGGGCCACCGGGGCATTGATCGAACCCGCCGCAGCTTTGACCGCGTCCTCGACCTTGTCGACGGTACGATCCACGGTCTCCTTCGCTGCCACCGCGTCAGCGGACGGGGTCGGTGCGGGTTTCGTCTTAGATTCATCCTCCGCCAGAAGCGGAAATATCAAAATTGAGGCAAATCCGCAGGCGGTCAAAAAGAGAAGCAATCGTTGCATCCCGCGAATCTATCGACTCCGCTCCGACCTGCAACCCCTCAGCGCCATTGAAAATCCGTGCGCAAGTTAAATCACACACCGAATCCCGCAGAATAAATCACAGACCAGATCCGAGAGGGCGAACCTCCATTCCCGCCCATTCACTGAGGGCTCGGACGCCACCTCGCCCTCCCATTTTTTTCGCCTGATCGCCGACAGGGATCCCCACGCTGCCGCCGGACAGGGCGGAATCCCGAATTTCGTCGGTGAGCAACCTCATTTCAAATTCCAAGACTCAAAAGCGATCTCAACCGCGTTCCTTCGAGCCAGCTCGATCTGAGCCCCGATGAGTCCGGCAGCGGGTGCCGCAGTTCGAAACTCATAATCGAGATCGATTCCGCTGATTCCCGGATCATCGGTGTTGATGGTCGCCAGGAGCCCCGCCTCGAGAAGGGAACGCAACGGATGGCTGGCATAGTCCGGGACCGAGCTGGTCTGAATATTGCTGGTGAGACAACACTCCAGACCGATCCGACGCTCGCGTAGGAAATCCATCAGCACCGGATCCTCAATGGCCCGAATGCCGTGCCCGATCCGCTCAGCCCCCAACAACCGAATCGCATCCCAAATGCTCTCGGCTCCCGCTGCCTCGCCGGCATGAACGGTCACATGCAGACCGGCATCACGCACCCTGGCAAAATGCTTTTTGAAGAGGCCGGCGGGAAAATTCACTTCATCCCCCGCGAGGTCAACCGCGGTCAGACGACTCCGACAAGTGAACAACGCCTCCAGTTCCTTCCAAGCGACATCCTCACCATACGTCCGGCTCAGGATCCCGATGAGCGCGACTTTGACTCCAAAGGCCGCCCGCCCTTCGTCGATTCCCGCCACCACCGCCTCCACCACAGCCTGTGGATTCAGGCCATGCGCCTCAGCCATGAACCATGGACTAAAGCGCAACTCCACATAGTCGAGGCCTTCGTTTTTAGCGTCTTCAACATTCTCAAAAGCAATCCGGCGGCAAGCCTCCGCATCGGCGAGAACTCCGATCGACCAGCGAAACTTCTCCAGAAACGCGACCAGTCCGGGCGCAGGTTCCGTGATGCTGACATAGGGACGCAGCGACTCCAGATCGGTGCCCGGCAACTCGATGCCATGTTGCCGTCCCAGATCCAAAATTGTGGCGGTGCGAATATTGCCGTCGAGGTGACGGTGTAAATCAATCTTGGGAAGAGACTCCATCCTTAGGTTCTTTCAGGAGTCTCCAGATCAAGCCAAGCCATTTCCCCGGAAGTGAGGTGGAGGTCGAGACCGGCCAATGCGGTGCGGGTCTCATCAAGGGTGCGCGGCCCAATAAGAGCAAAGGTCGGGAAAGGTTGGGAAAGCACATAGGCCAGGGCGACATTCAGGGGACTGACCCCACGCTCCGCCGCGAACTCTGTCGCCCGCCGACAACGTTCCCGGTTATCTTCAGCATCCCAGCATCGCAGCAACTCCGTATCCGTCACAGTGCCCGACAACCGATTCGGCGCAAAGTAGCCCCGGGCCTGGCTCGACCAGGCAAACAAAGCCGCCTCATGGTGAAGAAACCATTCCCGCCATGCGGTCCCCTTGGCGCTGACACACCCGGGCCAAATCGGATCCACCATCCGAGCCAGACTCAGGTTGTTGCTCACAATCCGAAAAGGCTCCCGCCCGTTCTTTGCCGCGTAGGCATTGGCCTCGGTGAGACGGTCAAGACTCCAGTTGGATCCGCCGACGAGACGTATCCGACCGGCCGCTCGCAATTCATCCAGCACATCGACGAACTCGCCGACCGGCACATCCGGATTATCACGGTGCAGCATATAGATGTCGGCATGATCGGTCTGCAATCGCTCCAGACTCTCATCAAATTGCTGACGCAGATCCTGCGGCGTACAATACGGAGTGTGCGCCCCCTTGAGCGTGAGGACAACCGCCTCGCGCAAACCGCGATTCTTCAGCCACTGGCCCAAGACGGACTCCATCCGCCCGCCACCATAAATGTGCGCCGTATCGAAGGCGGTCCCTCCCCGCTCCACAAAATCATCGGCCATGGCCGCGAGTTGAGCCAGGTTGTCCTGGTTGTCGATCCCCAGAACGAGTCGGGAGACCGGCTTGTCGAGTCCGGGAATCCGGCTCGTAGGAATCTCCGCCCAACGCCCCGGCTGCAACGCCCGCTGCGAAAGTGGCCTCCGGCGCTCCGGCGCTTCATCGCGCTCGGCCTCGTAGGTGACCCCCACCGCCGCCCGCCAACGGTCCAAAGTCCGCATGTTGCCCAGAGTATCGGCTCCACTGACCACCAATTCCTTAGGGTCCGAAATTGCCCGGGAAAATACGTCGGCCTCCAGAGCATACTTGTGGGAATTCGGATCGGTCTCGATCACTTCCTTGCGATCGTTCTCAAAAAGGTGCAGGTGAATCGCCCCTGGCGGATTCCAGAAATCCGGCACGGTAAGGATCCCCTTCTCGCCGCAAATCTCGAGATCCGCCGGCTTTCGCAGCGTCACGCCACAGGAAACCTGGGCCAGAATGCCCTCCGGAAACTTCAGGGTTGCCGACGCCATTTCGTCAACGCCCGTCTCGCATAAAACCCCCTCGCCACTGACCGACTCCGGATCCAAATAGGGTTTCCCGACCGCGGCACCCGCCACGAGGCGGGCCACCGACACGGCATAACAACCGATATCCAAAATGCCCCCGCCACCCAACGTATTGCTGAAAATTCGACTCTCCAGGTTAACCTTGGCGGCAAAACTAAAATGAGCCCGGATGAGTCGCACCCGGCCAATTTTTCCCGACCGCACCAACTCCGCGATGCACGCGGTGCGGGGGTGACACCGATACATAAATGCCTCCATGAGCGTCACCCCATGCCGTCTCGCTGCCTCGATCACCACCATGGCGTCGGCGGCGTTCAACGCCAGTGGCTTCTCACAGAGGATGTGCTTGCCTGCCTCGGCCGCCGCGATCGCCCATTCGGGATGCTCCGGGTGCGGCGTGGCCAGATACACCGCCTGAACTTCAGGATCCGCCAGCAATGCCGCATAACTCGCATGGGCGCGAATCCCGGGAAATTGTCCGGCAAATCGATCGGCCGATTCTTGAGACCGGCTGCCCACCGCCACCAAGGTTCCGGTCTGGGAATGGGGTAACTCCGTCGCAAAAGTTTTTGCAATGGAGCCAGTGCCAAGAATTCCCCAGGAGATTTTTTGATTCATTTCCGAATCAGAAACCATCCTGCCCGAAATCTGGCAATTCAATTTCTCCCGCGATACGATGGGCATGTCATGTTCACCACGGCATTGATTCTCGATAAATTTTATGAGCGGCACCGCACCGCTCCCGGGCATCCTGAGGCCCCTGGCCGCATGACAGTGATTCGCGAGGCCCTCGCCACTCTCCCCGGCCCCCAGATCCTCCGGAGTCGCCGGGCCGAGATCTCCCAGATCACACTTTGCCATGATCCCGATTATGTCGAATCCACCCTTGTGAAAATCCAGGAAGGTGCGCACGAACTTGCCGGCGGCGATGTCAGCGTTTCGTCGGAATCCGGGGAGGTCGCGCTTCACGCCACCGGAGGCGTTCTCACCGCAGTCGATGCTGTCCTCGCAGGCCAGGCCAGGAATGCCTTTTGCGCCGTCCGCCCCCCCGGACACCATGCCCGCCCCCGGGCTGCCATGGGCTTCTGTCTGTTCAACTCGATCGCCATCGCCGCCCGGTATGCCCAGAAATTCCATGGCCTTGACCGCGTCGCCATCGTCGATTGGGATGTCCATCACGGCAACGGAACCCAGGAAATTTTCTACCGCGACAGCTCGGTCCTCTTTTTTTCCACCCACCAGTCGCCCTGGTATCCCGGGACTGGATTCCGCGAGGAGACTGGTGACGGTCCCGGGCGCGGAACCACCCTCAACTGCCCCCTCCCTGCCGGCAGCGGCGGTGCCGAGATCTTCAGCGCCTTTCAGGACCGCCTGCTCCCCGCCCTCCGAAAATTTCGCCCGGAGCTGATTCTTCTATCCGCCGGCTTTGATTCCCGGGCTGGCGACCCTCTCGGACAATTCCTTCTGACCGACGCCGACTTTCATGACCTGACCCACCTCCTCCGTGATGCCGCGGCGGAACTCTGCCACGAGCGACTCGTCTCCGTCCTTGAAGGAGGATATCATCCCGCGGGACTCGCCTCTGCCGTCAAGACCCACGTCACGGCGCTCCTTGAATGATCTCCAATTCGCTTGGCCCTGGTGATTTTCGCTTGCCAGGAGGGGCGTTTTCTGACTCTATCGCTTCCATGAAAGCTGCTGCCATTGCCCTCCTTGCCTCCCTGGCGATTACTTCCCTGTCGTTTGCCGACATCCAGGCCCCTCCCTCCTCGGACAACGGACCCACCCGGAAACTGGGTCGCGGGCTTGGTAATATCTTCTTTGGCCCCACCGAACTCTTCGATTCCGTTTTTGCCGTCAATTTTGATGAAGGCAACTCTGCCGCTTGGAGCTACGGCTTGGTCCGCGGAATCGGACGCACTTTCGCCCGCTTTGGGTATGGGGTTTACGACACCGTCACCTTTCCATTCCCCACCGTAAAGGGCACTTACTACCCCCCCTACCGGAGCAGCATCCCCTGGATCAATTCCGGCTATCAGGAGTTCCCGCCTGAACTCGGCTGGGAAACCCGCTTCGACTACGCACGCGATTATCAGCGCACGCCTTGGTAACCGGAGGGCGGAGGGTTTCCTCTCATCTCGCGCTCCCGCACTCCAACAGGTGGCGCGATTGTTCAGGCTTTAGGCGATGCCATGCATCAAGCGCAGTCAGCGCTTGTGCTGAATCCCGGCCAGCATCCGCTGGACCTCCCGATCCTGCGTCCGTTTCTTGAGATCGGCTCGCTTGTCGGCATTGGCCTTTCCTTTGCCAATACCCAACTCGACCTTGATGTGATTCTTTTTCCAATACATCCGGATGGCGACAACGGTGCAACCAGCCTGTTCGGTTGCAACCTCCAACTTCCGAATCTCGGTGCGGTGGACGAGTAACCGCCTGCGGCGCTTGTTCTCGTGCTGTTCATGGCTGGCCTGCTCGTACGGTTGAATCGCGCTTTCGTAAAGATAGAGCTGCCCACCTTCAATGCGCGCAAAGGCACCCTGGAGTTGAACATGGCCGGCACGAATGGATTTCACCTCCGTGCCCCTGAGTTCAATCCCTGCTTCCAAGCGTTCCTCGATGTGATATTCGCGGAGGGCCTTACGGTTGGTAGCGATCTCTGCGGACATAACAAGCCCACCCTAAAAATGGGCGCTGGACGATCTAGTTCGTGGCCTCCACGGGAGCGGGAACGAGACCCAATTTTCCCTCCGCGATCTCGGCCAGAGCAATGTCGGAAAGCCCCATGCGTCCTTCGACAGGCACCATCGGGCGGCTTCCGGCACTGAGCTGCCGAACACGCTTGGACACCATGTTGACAAGCACCTGGGGCTCAATGATCACTTTGGACGCGGCTTCGACGAGTTGACTATTCATAAAGAAAAATTCCCGGGCGGCAAGACTGACGCGAAAGGGACGTGGATAAATATCGTGATCCTGGGAAATGTCAACGGAATTCCAAAAATCATTCCGCTGGCTATTCGGCTGGTCCAATCAGGACCTGAGTCGGCAGGAGCAGCCGGAAGCCGCCTTTCACCCCTGGGGGGATTCACCTCTTACCGTCACCCGCGGGCGGGCGCTTCGTTCACCACTGCGGTTGGCGCCAGAATCGCATCACTCATGCCATGCAGGAGTTTTTTGTCGTCCGGACAAATTGTAGCCAGCGCCCCGCCACAATGAGTCTTCTTCTCACCAACAAAAAAGTAAGGGCAGAGCCGAACCCTTCCCCTCATCGTCTGCAGTTCGTCTCCAGCCAACCACTCCTGCTCGACCAGGCGTCCGGGGTGGAATTTTTGTAGAATATGGGGATGGGTCTCATACTCCCCCAAGGCCGTCTGCAAGGTGTCCTGCCAAACCTTTTGCGAAACATCCTGAGCCACCAGAACCCCGCGCGAACCCCAGGCATTCTCGGAAAATCCGCTAATCTTGAGAATAAGTGCCCGTTGCTTTTGACTCAGCCGCCCCACTTCTTCCCAGGAATGGGTTTCCAGCCTCGGAAGGACGGCATGCCGGGGAAGGGGCTCGGGATCCACTAGCCAAGTGTACGGAATGACCTCGCGGAGGGCGAGGAGGTTGCGCTCCCCCAGTTCCCGTCGCCAGAATTCTTCGAGCGGTTTGAGCCAGAACAAGGCAAACCAGAGTTTTTCCTCAAGAGCGGGCTTAAAGGGAGGAGAGACATCGATCCGTCCGTCCCGTTGCGCCTGCTCGAGCTGTCCGGCGCAGGCAACATTGGCGAGGTCGAACAATTCAAAAAAACGATAGACATTTTTCTGCCAGTCCTCACGTTCCCCCGTTCCCATCAATCGCCAATGGCCGATTTCCGATCGGGTCGCATTCAACTCCTTGGCCAACCATTCCATCTCGGGCCGGTAAGTGCCCGCCTCGGCCGAGACCACAATATCTCCTCCCGGAAAAACCTCGGCGAAACCATCCAGCATGCCCTCCGAACCACCCAGGATCTCCACACCCTCCCGGGCATACATCCGGCCCAACCACCCGGTCAGTCCTATCCCGCCAGGAACGTTGTCAAGTTCGGCAACGATGAAGCCGTCCTCGGTGAGAATAAGATCTGGACGAATGATGCGCGGGATGGCCATCGCGAGAGACCTTTCCCGCTGCAGGGCGACCAGTTCCGGCGGCTTGCCGCGATCCAAAAGATCCGCCACCCAAGCCGGTTCCCGGCCATTGGCACTGAAACGATACAATTGATTGCAGGCCCGGAGGAAAACCGTGAGCCGATACCCGAGTTTGTCGAGTTCCCGTGCCAGATTCCCATCGATGGGAAAAGGATCGGGCGAAACCCGCCAGGATTTCTCATGAAAGAGACCGCCCTCCGGAGCTGCCGCCTGAATCGCCCGTGCTCGAGCCAGCTTTTCTTCACTCATGCCAAAATTTTCAAGGCCATCCGCACCAGATCTTCGGCCGCCGGGGTGTCCGAGTGACCCTCCAGCGCCTTCTTCACTGCCTTGTGGGCCTCGACTTGCTTGTAGCCAAGGGAGATCAGGGCCAGCACCGTGTCGTGAATCGCCCGGTCACGAGGCCCCGGAGCATGGCCCGCGCTCGCCGCCTCCCATTCCGCCGCCACGC
This sequence comes from uncultured Spartobacteria bacterium, assembly GCA_937890535.1. Taxonomy (GTDB): domain Bacteria; phylum Verrucomicrobiota; class Verrucomicrobiia; order Chthoniobacterales; family Terrimicrobiaceae; genus CAMASH01. The sequence continues at coordinate 10,369 of CALBXK010000280.1, read as the reverse complement.
CCACCTTGTCCTTCAATTCAAGAACGATCCGTTCCGCAGTTTTTTTTCCGACCCCTTTGATCAGGGAAATCGCCGCAATATCCCCGGCCACCACGGCCGCTTTGAACATTTCCAAACTGATCCCGCTCAGCACCGCCAGTGCCAGCTTCGGCCCCACGCCGGTGACATGATTGATCAGCATCTGAAAAAGATCCCGCTCCGCGCTGGAACCAAACCCATAAAGAACCTGCGCATCCTCCCGCACCACCAGATGGGTCAGAATTTTGATCGGGGCTCCCGGAGCCGGCAGCCGATCATAACTTGATAGTGGGATTAAGACGTGGTAGCCCACGCCATGGACGTTTACAACAATATGGGTGGGGAGCGATTCCGCCAACACACCTTCCAAAAATGCGATCATTATCCCGCTTGCTTTAGCAGACTTATGAGAAAACTCAATTGCGCTCTCCTCATAATCGCTCTCGGGCTGCCGCTCTCTCTTCCCGCCGCAGAGGATGTCTGGCACCTTCTGGTGGAACCCTCCTTCATGCCCCATGAGGCCGCCTGGCCGATCCCCGGCACGAAAACTTCGGTTCTGGTCCCGTCCCGACTCGAGGAAGGCGAGGTTCTCCCCCTGCAGCGCGATGAGGTCGTTCCACGCCAGGTCACTCGAGCCGGCATTCTCGCTTCCGCCCGTTCGTCCGCCTCCGAGGTTCTGAAACGACTCACCCCCCGCTACGTCCGGGACAGCAATCAGGTCATCCAGTACGCGGTCCTCGAATCCAACGACCCCTTGATGACTTCCGCGGTATTAGCGCCAGAATTTTCAGGCCGCTTTGCCGAAACCTTGGGGCCCGAAATCGTCGTCGCCATCCCGAACCACTCGCGCATCTTCGTTTTTCCCCGCCTCTCTCTCGCCCATCAGAACTTTTCTGATCTCATCTTTGTCGAATATCAATCCACGCCCTATCCGGTCTCCCGGGATCTATTTGCCCTCCGTAACGGGAAACTCATTGCCATCGGCTCCCCCCGGTGAGCACGCTCAACCCCGACCCACCGCCCGCTCCGACCACCGACCATGCTCGACGACATCCGTAAAGTTCTCTACCACGAATCCACCCTTCTCAGTCGGCTTGACGAGCTGGCCCACCAGATCACCGAAGATTACCAGGGCAAGGATCTTACCGTGATCGCCATCCTCAACGGCAGTTTCATCTTCATGGCCGATCTCCTCCGCCGCATTCCGCTTCCCCTTCAAGTCGATTGCTGGAGTGTTTCCAGCTACCACGGCACAAAAAGCTCCGGCCAGGTCAATTTCCGCCAGACCCAGCTCGCCGACGTGCGAGGGCGTCACGTACTCATCCTGGACGACATTCTCGACAGCGGAGTCACCCTCGCCGCCATCCGTGAACGTCTTGCGGCGGAAAGTGGAGCACTCACTCTCAAGTCCTGCGTGCTTCTGCGCAAAACCATTGACCAACCCCGCTCGATCAACGCCGATTACGTCGGCTTCGAGATCCCAAACGAATTCGTCGTCGGCTACGGACTCGACTACAACGAACGCTACCGCAACCTTCCCTTCATCGGGATCCTCACCCAGGCCGCTATCGCCCGCGAATAATCCGCTTTATTTTTCGCCGATTCTTGCTATCTTTTTGCCAGTCGCCTCTCTCCCCAACTCCCGACTGGCTCTTCCCCGGTCACCCGAACTTTCTCCCGAGCGACATCCAAAATCCCAAACAAAACATCCAACCTCCCTCCTGAACCATGGCCTCCCTCGTCACCGAATCCTCTCTCACCAAAGTTTCCGCCTCCGCCCGCGATTTCCTCAAAAAGCCCAAGCAACTGCTCATCGACGGCTGTTGGGTTTCGGCCGCCTCTGGAAAGACCTTCAACGTCTTTGACCCCGCCACCAGCGACACCATCGCCCAGGTCGCCGAAGGGGATGCCGAGGACATCAACCTCGCCGTTGCTTCCTCCCGCCGAGCATTCTCCGGACCCTGGAGTCAGATGACGCCCTCCGAGCGAGGCAAGATCATTTGGAAACTCGGAGACCTTGTTCTCGAGAATCTCGACGAACTGGCCGAACTCGAATCTCTCGACAATGGCAAGCCGCTCGCGGTCGCCAAAATCGCTGACGTCCCTCTCACGGCCGACCTTTTCCATTACATGGCCGGCTGGGCCACCAAACTTGAAGGCAACACCATCCCCATCAGCGTCCCTTACGCCCCGGGAGCAAAATTTTTTGCCTACACCCGCCGCGATCCCATCGGGGTCGTCGGACAGATCATTCCCTGGAATTTCCCCCTTCTCATGGCGGCTTGGAAGATCGGGCCCGCCTTGACGACCGGAAATACGATCATCCTCAAACCGGCCGAACAGACCCCGCTTTCCGCCCTTCGCCTGGGCGAACTTGCCCTCGAGGCCGGACTTCCTCCCGGGGTCCTCAATGTCGTCACCGGATACGGGGAAACCGCCGGCAGCGCCCTCGCCAGCCATGACGATGTGGACAAGATTGCCTTCACCGGATCCACCGAAGTCGGAAAAATCATTGTCCGTGCCGCCGCCGGAAATCTAAAGAAAGTCACTCTGGAACTCGGCGGCAAATCGCCCACGGTGGTTTTCAAGGACGTTGCGGATATCGACACCGCCGTTCAAGGGGCCGCCAATGCCATCTTCTTTAATCACGGGCAATGTTGCGCCGCCGGATCCCGACTCCTTGTCGAAAAAGACATTTTCGACGAAGTCACTCAAGGCGTCGCCGAAATCGCCAACAAAATCAAACTTGGGGCCGGTGTCGATGGGGCCACCGAAATGGGACCGCTCGTTTCCGAGGAACAACGCGACCGGGTCAGCGGATTTATCAAGGACGGCCTTGAGGCCGGGGCCACCGCACTTGCCGGCGGAAACTCCCTCGATGAAAAGGGCTACTTCGTCCCGCCCACTGTCTTCACCAACACCCGTCCGGAAATGAAAATCGTCCGCGAAGAAATCTTTGGTCCCGTCGTGGTGGCTGAACCCTTCGACGACTTGGAGGGTGTCATGAAGGTCGCCAACAGCACCGATTTTGGGCTCGCATCCAGCATCTGGACCCGCGACATCAGCAAGGCCCATCGCGCCGCCGAAATCATGCGGGCCGGCACGGTCTGGATCAACTGCCACAACGTCTTCGACGCAGCCATGCCCTTCGGAGGTTACAAACAATCCGGCTGGGGCCGCGAAATGGGCCACGAAGCGCTCGAACTCTACACCGAGACCAAAGCGGTCTGCGTCGCGCTCTGAGTCCGCAGGGCGGAAGTCCGCGGCGCTTCTGAGCGCAGTTTAATTCGACGCCAAAGATGATCCGAGGCGCGAAAGTCCCCAGGCCATCAGCCGCTCCGCATCGTTAAAAATGTAGGAGGTCTTGCTTCCCAACTGCACCAAGATCACATCCCGTCCCCCGAAGGAGGCGCTGGAGATCAGGCACCGCCCGGCGGCGAACGTGTAGCCGGTTTTCATGCCATTATAGATCGGAGAACGCTTCAGTAACTTATTGGTGGCGTCGAGGTGCTTGGTCCGCCCATTGGAGAAGACAAAGGTCAGGGATGGCAACCTCATCATGCGACGAAGATCTGGTTCCCGATACGCTTGATAAGCGATCCGGGCCATGTCCCTCGCCGTCGAATACTGCGCCGCCGGAAGCCCGTGCGGATTGAGAAAATGCGAGTTGCGGGCGCCGAGCTCCCAGGCCTTGCGGTTCATTTCCTGCGCAAAGGCCGACAGACTCCCCGAATGATCCCTCGCCAAGGCGGCGGCGGCATCGTTTTCGCTCTTGACCATCATCGCGGTCAATAAGGCCCGACGGGAATAGGATTGCCCGGCCCGAAACCCGAGCTTGGTAGGCTCCACCGCGCAATCAGCACGCGTGATCACAAATTTCTGATCAAGATCTCCCCGTTCCACCATCAGCAAGGCCGTGACCAACTTCTGGGTGCTGGCCACCTGAGCGGGACTGTCGGCAAATTTTTGATAGAGGGTCCGGCCCGTGCGCGCATCGATTAGGATCGCATGACGTGCATGCACCTCCGGAGCACCCACCGGCCATACCATCTCCACGTCCTTCGGCGAAGCGGCCACCATCGGTTGCGCCCGTCGTTCCGGCATGGGTTGCGACGTCGCACAGCCAGCCAAGGCCGTTCCCGCCGCCACTGCCACCGTCATCCCAATCCATCGCATAATCACCCGCGCAAACTCTTCCTTATTTCCCAGCCAAGCAAGCAGGGACTTTCCGGGCCTATCCGGAAAATTGCCTCCCAATTTTTGCCTATGCCCTTCATGGTTCCAACCAGTCATGTCAGTAAATCCATCCCATTTTGCTCCGTCCGGAGTTCCTCCTCATGTTTACAGGACTCGTTGAAGAGGTCGGCGAATGCCTCTGGCTCCGGCGTTCGACCTCTGGCACCCAGCTCACTCTCACGGCCAGGACGGTCAACCGTTCGATTCACACTGGGGACAGCGTCGCCATCAATGGCTGTTGCCTGACACTCACGGCTCATCGACGAGAGCAACTGGTTTTTGACCTCCTGGAGGAAACCCTGCAACGCACAAACCTCCGCAACCTCCGGCAAGGCGCACCCGTGAATCTCGAACGCGCTCTCCGCGCGGACGCCCGCCTCGGAGGACACTTTGTCCAAGGCCACGTCGATGCGGTGGGAACGATCCTCAAGGCGGAGGACGAGGGAAAAGATCGCAAGATCGTAATTCGAGTCCCTCAGGAATTCATGCGTTATGTGGCCTGGAAAGGCTCCATCGCCATCAATGGGGTGAGCCTCACTGTCGGCGAACTCAGTGAAGATTCCCTCGCGGTTTGGATCATTCCTCACACCCTGAAAAAAACCAATCTCGGCGCATTGGCGGAGAACGATCCCGTCAACCTCGAGTTCGATATCCTCGCGAAATATGCCGAGCGGCTCCTCGCGCCGGTCCTGCCAAAGCCTGTCTCTGAAAACGGCGAATGAACCTGGCCGGGCGGCCAAAAACCCATCCTCCTGCCATTCCTTGCTCAAACGCAAGACCGGCAAATCTTTGCGGTGGGTCCCCGCCCAACCCGCAAAACCCAACCCCTATTCTTCCAAGATCTCGATCTGCTCCGGCGAAGTCAAAATGATCTGAGGCGTCTCCGAGCGATAGAGTTTAACCATACCTTTGACGCGAACCTTCTGGTTCCGAAACATGTCAAAGCCATCGGGAAATGCCTGATAGTCCTTCTGAAAAACCAAGGCAACAAAACCTTCTTTCTTGGGCATTCCGATATTGATGAAGGTGATGCTGGAATCTTTGGTGGTTCCAATATCCGTCACCAATCCCTCAACCGCCGCATCCATCCCCGCCTTGGCACGAATCGCATCCAGATCTGTCGCATCCAAAACCTCTTCTTGCGCGAAACCATTCGTGGCCAACAACACAAGCACACACCATCCAGCAATCGCTTTCATAGGAAGCAGCATAGCGCAATGGCCCGGCAACGAAAGTGAAATCCACTGCGGGGATCACGATCCCTCATCGGAGGAACCGGTTGCACCCTCCCGTTTTGTCACCTTCAACTCCCCGCTCTCTGTGAATCCAGTCTCTCCAAACAGGTTACTGGAACCGCATGATTTTCACGCCAAAGTGGACAAAATTTTCTGGATCGCTTCGAAGCTCGGGAGCTCCTTGGGGCTCGGAGTCTGCTCGGCGTAGTGAATCATTCCGTCTTTTCCAATCACAAAGGCGGCGCGAGCGGCGGTATCTCCGATCCCGGCAAGACCAGGAAAAACCACATCGTAGGCAGCGATGGTCACTTTGTTCAAATCGCTCACGAGCGTGATACCAATGTTCTCTTTCTTTGCCCAGGCGCTCTGGGCGAATGGACTGTCCACGCTCAGGCCGATGACGTCGGCATTGAGATCCTGATAGGCTTTCAGCCCCGCCGTGACATCGCAAAATTCCTGAGTGCAAACCCCGGTGAACGCGAGCGGAAAAAACAACAACACGGTGGAGCGCTTGCCAAAGTTGGCGCTGAGGGTGACATCCTCAGGGCCTTCGGCTCCGAGAGTTTTAAGGGTGAAATCGGGTGCTTTGCTGCCAACGGATAATGCCATGATTTTTTATTGGTTGAACCGCCAACCCTGCGGCCCGGGAACGGCTCTGTCAACTCCCCAAACTCCGCCCCTCCCGGCGGAATCGAAAATCCTGGCGGGAAGCCCTCCCTCGGCAGGCGAAAATTAGGTGAAAACCGCGATCCCGTAGAGCAGCACCAAAACGGCCACAATCCCAATTCCAATCCCATGCGCGACCGCGAGGGTTAACAGTCCCCGGTTCACTCGAGCGGCCACATTGGCAAACAAGGCCCAAATCGCGGGAACGAAAAGCAACCACCATCCTTGATGCGCGAGGTACTTTGGTATCGCGCCGGGAGGAACCGCATGGGCACCGACCAACACCACCACCGCCATGTTGCCAAGAACCAGAAACACAATCATGGTGATGGTAATTACAGATGTCCTGCCCATGGCGTATTTCTAGACAATTCGCCTCCGTGAGAACAGCACAATCCCAGCCCTCTCATCCCGATTGGCGCATGCCCGGATTTCAAAGACATAAAGTGCCTCTGAGGTCTCACGCCCCTCATATTTCAGGTCTGGCCACTCGAAGATTTACGGCCGGGCCATGACTTGATACTCCTACTTTCCTCATGCAACTCAAAGTCTTCCTGGCCGCCCTGCTTTTTTCCTTCACCGTGAGAGCAGAACTCCCGCCCTCCGCCTACGAATCCATGCAGGCCAAAGCGTCCGAATATGTGCGCATCGAAGTGCTGCGGGTGGATGTGGAACCAGGAGAAGACGCCTCGCAGCAAGTCGTTCACCTTGTCGCCTTGGTGACCGAAGTCATTCGCACGGCCACCGAACTTACCACGGACGGGATCGTGGAAATTCATTACACCATTACCGATCACCCCGAAGGATGGGTCGGTCCGGGCGAATTGCCCCTCCTTCATGATAAAGTGACGACTATCGCCTATCTGAACAAGCTCGAGTCTGGAGACTATGTCCCGGCGGCAGGCCGGATGAGCTTCAGCAATTTCTAGGCCCCAGGACACGGTGTGACGGATACTTTCGTCGAACCGCCAAGGCGAGGCCAGCGGGTTCCAACTTTCAGACGTCACCAGACCATTCGAACCGGACTGAGTTAATTTCCCTCGTTAATTTCCCTCATGACCCGGAGGCCATCGGGGATCGGGCCAGGAGAGTCAGTCGCGGCCACCACCAAATGATCCGATTTTCCTCCTCACCGATGGAAAATATTCGCCGAGCCACGGCTGGAGCCTCCCGCACCAACTGCCGCACGGCGTCCTGATTTTCGGGCGATGTGGCTGCGGTCTGAAAATACCAATCCAGATCCGGCTGTTTGAGTGGTGTCCAGAGGTATCGGCCAGAATATGCAATTTCCCATGCCGGGCGCTTTGTTTCTCAAACTGATCCCGGGCAGCTTTTTGGACTGAGTTCAGCATCGTTTCTTTCTAAAATGGAAAGTTGCGGAGGCGAATTCCCTTCTCACTCCCACTTCCGATTTCCCATTTGAAAGCCTGGCCGTTGCTGCGCATCCGTTGCAGCCGACTTCAAAAAACCTCTCATTGAACCTCAAGCACGAAGATCAACTGTCCGCTGCCCCAAAGGGGCCCCCTAATGTAGAGCGGCGCGTCCCGGGCCAGGCGGGCCTCGGTCGTGAGCAAGAGTTCGTCTTTCCGGTAAAGTTCGATCCTCAGCTTGTAATAGGTCTCTTCCCTGGCGAGACATTCCACGCCAAGAAAAAACTCCCGGGTTGGAATCAACCAGGCCTCATCCCCCTTCACCAGACCGCGGGTTTTGCGACCCATCAGGTAAAATGAGTTGTAGCCAAATATCTTCTCCAGGGTCGGGGCAAAATCCTTAATCTTCTCAGGCACCGGGGCGGAGGGATCCTCATTGGTGCCAAGGACGAGGGCGCTCCAAATGCGGTCGGATTCCGCCGCAGTCGCTGAGCCCAACCCGGAGAGGGCAAGAACCACGAATACGATCAGGACCCGACACTTCATCGCACGCGATGGTTGGCGGGAATGTAATCCGCCCCCTCAATCCACAAGACGACCCCCCGATCATCCGGAACTCGAAAGGACGTGACGGACATTGCCGGATCGGCTACCCGGGTCGCGATCACCTGGGAAACGAATTCGTCCCCTCCCCGACCCGAAAAATCGCGGGGCAGAAGGACCAGCGAGAGCATGAGGGCTGCCGCCAACATGGCAAATCCGGGCCAGACAAGCCGACCCAGCGACCAGGCGGGAGCCTCCCGGCGTCCCCCCTCGTCCCGCCGAATGGCGGCCAGCACCTGGCTGTTGATAAAATCCGGATGTTCCGGAGGCGATGCGCTCAAGTGTTCCCGCAGAAGCCTGCGGGTCGCGGACCATTGGGGATCGTCAGAATTCTTCATGAAGGTCAGTCAGTTGGGTTTGTAACTTTTTTCGGGCATGGAAAAGGCGGGACATCACCGTCCCCATGGAGCATCCCACGTGGCGCGAGATCTCTTCATAGGAAAGTTCCTCAATCTCCCGCAACACGATCACGGCCCGGTGCTCGGGGCTCAGAGTCTCCAAAGCCGCATCGATCCGGCGCCGAATCTCCGCCCGATCCAGTCGGGCACCAGGAACCTCCGGCTCGGTCGGGGTGGTGCGCGATGCAGCATCGATCCGCATCGGCCCGATTTCGAGTTCCGCTTGCGGTCGCCTTTTTCGAAGACGGCAAAGGTCGATCGAAGCATTGGTGGCGATCCGCCGCGCCCAAGTCAGAAAGGATACCTTCCCGTCAAATCGCGCCAACGATCGCCAGGCCCGCAGGAAGGTCTCCTGCGTCAAGTCCAGCGCATCCTCGGAGTTGCGAACCATGTAACAAATTTGCATGTATATTTTTTCCCGGTGAAGGGTGATTAATTCATCAAACGCCGACAAGTCCCCCTGGCGGGCCCTGGCCAGAAGGTCTGCCTCATCGGACGGCGGAAAATCTTCACCCATAAGTCAAACGTCCCCGACGGAAAAAAATTCAATCATTTAAGCTTCCGTACCGACGGTGCCATTCACTCCGGTATTCGCTCATCAGGTCCACGATGCGATTGCGGACTTTGAAGAGTTGTCGTTTTAGAAAGCCATGTTGTCTGGCGGTCATCCGTCCCTCAGCCAACAGCTTCAAACCCGCATCGAGAGCATCATTGGCCGCCTTCAACCCCCTTTTTAGGTAGGCGATAGTCATCCCCAATTCTGTGGAATCGTCCCCACACAACGCCGCCGCGAGTTTGGCCCCGCAGACGGCTGACCGGGTCGCCAGTCGGTTCGCCTCCGGATGATCCTTGAGACTACCGTCCCGTTCGAACCAGGAATTGATCCAAGCGTGCAGTTTGATGGTATCCCGATAAATGGGCGACTTGGAAAATTCATCAAATTCGCCTTCGACCGAATCCACTTCGTCGCCTCCGAGGGCGAGAAGTTCTTCCTCACAATGACCTTCCGCCTCCTCCACCCATTCGTTGTCCTGTTCGGCATCAAAGTCTTCCCAGCCCATCGCACGAGAAATGATCTCATCCCGTTCGGGATGATCCAGGTACTCCTCCAGGAGCCCAAAATATTTTTCTGTATTTCTGTCCTGCTGTTGGAGAAAGCGCTCCCACTGGTACTCGTCCCAAACATCCGGCATCTCGGAATCGTCTTCTGACATCGCAAAAATCCATACCCCAGCCCATGACCGGGTGCAACGGGTTTTTACCGCATCGGAGACGGATTCCGACCAAAATCCGAGCCTTAAGTCCCTCAGTTTTCATCTCCCATCCTCACTCCGAAGGCAAAAATCCCTGAGCCCACCCCGGGAATTTGTTTCCATTTTGATTCCCATTTGACGTCGACATTCCCTAACTTCCCGCCATGCCCCAACCGGACTTTCATTTTCTGAGTCAATCCTTCGGAATTCCCGGAGATCTGCTCAGCGCCACCCCCTACGGCACCGGTCACATCAACGATACCTATGCCGCCACCTACTCCCAGAACGGCTCTTCCGTGCGCTACATCCTTCAGCGCATCAACCATGATGTCTTCACCGATCCGGTGGGCTTGATGGAAAACGTTTCCCGGGTCACCCAGCATTCCCGCACCATCCTGCGAGAGCGGGGCGTGGCCGATGAATTGCGCCGAGCCCTGACGCTGGTTCCTTCCGTGGAGGGAGTCCCCTACGTTCGGGATTCTGAGGGGAATACCTGGCGCACCTATTTCTTCATTGAGGACAGCATCAACTACGACAAAATCGAGACCCTCACGCAGGCCCGGGAGGCCTCCCGGGCCTTCGGTGAATTA
>CALBXK010000279.1 GCA_937890535.1 uncultured Spartobacteria bacterium | reverse complement strand
TGGGGTAGGGCCTTTAACAATTCCAATATCTTGATAGCAGTTTCGCTTAAATAGAGTGGTTTTGCCCCTGTTTTGCTGTCTGGTAAGCGGATAATTTTGGTCTCCCAGTCGACCCATTCCCAACGTGCTCCAAGGATTTCACTGACACGGGCACCTGTTAATAAAAGCAACTGGACTGCGGCGACCATGTGTGGGGTTTCAGTTTGAGCTGATAGCCCTCCTCGAAGTGCTTCTCCAAGACGACCTAGTTCCTCATGGTTTAAGAAACGCTCACGTGATTTCTCGGGATATTTCTCGACATGCCGACAGGGGTTAGAACCGTCGGGGCGCATGTCCCACCGTTCCGCCAAATTGAACATTTTGGAAAGTACCGAAAGGGCTCTATTCGCCTGGTAGGGGTGTCTGGACATTTTGTGGTGTAACCGATGGATATCATCTCGGTTTACATCAATCGCCTTCTTCGTTCCTAACGCCTTTTTAATGTGTATTTGCCAGATTTGTTGGTAGTTGCGATTGGTCGATTCTTTGCGTTTAGAGAGGTGTTCTTTCTCAAAACGGTCCCAGAGGTCCAGCATCGTTGCCGCTTCACGAAACGATAGCTTTTGGCCTTGAGGGTCCTTGCCATCGGCGACGGCACCTCACGTTCGGCTTTGAATCGTCTGCGAACCTCGACCGGAGCCGTCACCTGGTTGCAATACTGCAGCGACGCCACCCAACTGGCCGACTACTACCGAATGGCCGATCTCTTTGTTCACCCCGGTGTCCAGGAAACCTTTGGCCTCGTGACCTTGGAGAGCCAGGCCTGCGGCACGCCCGTCGTCGGGATCCGCGGCAGTTACATGGACCGAATCATCTTTTCCAATCAACTCCATTGGGCGGATCACAACACCCCCTTGTCTCTGGCCAATGCCATTGACGCAAAATTTGGCGAGGATCTCCGGGAGATCGGACGGATCGCCAGCGCCAGAGCCCATGACCTCTATTCCTGGGAGACGGTCTTTGGGCGTCTATTCGCGATCTACGAAGACGTGATCGGAAAGTATCAGCCGTAGGCGGCGGCCTCCTACCAACGCCGCCCGCCGTAGCCGTAGCCGCCGTAACCCCCACCATAGACGCCCGGCCCCCAATAGCCCCACTCGGAGGCCGTCATCTGCTGCATCGCTGCCGTGCTCTGCATTTGGTTGGCGAGGTTCCTCTCAATCGCCATTTTTTGGTAGGCTTGGTACTCTTTGGCTCCCCCGACGTAGAGAATCTCTTTTTGCGGATTGGCATAGGTATAAATCACCCGGTCCTGGCGGGTGTGCATCTGGAGCTTATAGGGCACCTCTCCGGCCAGGGATTCCTTCTTCGCCGGGGTTTCCGCCGCCATAATCTTAAATCCCGCTGCAGAGAGCATCTGCTCCTCGCCGCCGGATCCCATCTTCCGAATCGTGGTGCAGGACGTAAGCCCACCAACAAGAAAAACTACTGCGAGGAGGAACGTAATCTTCATGATGGAAACCTCCCTCATTCCAGGGATTCCAGCAAGTCTCTTTCTTTTCAGTTTGCCGCAGCGGCCCCTCAGCGATTAAACACATTCGTGGCCCTGCCCCCTGGAATATCCGTTCGTCCCTACGACACTCGTGACCGCGATGCGGTGAGGGCCTTGTGTTGCCAGACGGGCTTTCTGGGCAAGCCCGTTGACCCGGTTTTTGAAGACCATGAGCTCTTTGCCGACTACCTGACCAGCTACTACACGGATGCCGAACCCGAATCGAGCTTCGTCTTGGAACAGGACGGCATCGTCAAAGGCTATCTCCTCGGCTCCCGCAAGCCGACCCGCCAGCAATTTCACAGTTTCTTCCAAAACCTCCGCCTCTTCGCCATCGGGATGTGGCGCTACCCACGCTACAACAAAGCCACCCGCGAATTTATTCAGTGGATCCTGCGCAATTCCTGGCGTGAGGTGCCCGCCGCGCCCCGCCGCACCGCCCACTTCCATTTCAATGTTCTCCCGGAAGCTCAAAGCTTCGCCGGTACGCATGTGATGATGAATGCGTATTTCGACTATCTCCGGAATCACGGCGAGAAGGAGGTCTTCGGGCAGATGGTGACGTTCGAGTCCCGCCGCGGCACCCGGGTTCTTGAGCGATTCGGTTTCCAGGTCCTGGAAAAACGCGAAATCACCAAGTGGCGCGACAAACACCCCGAGCCGGTTTATCTCACGACGGTCATCAAATCCCTCACCGTCACGGATTAAAAATCCCCCGATCATGGAAATTGTCATCGGTATTGGATGCACACTGGTCGGACTTTTACTCGGTGCGATGGCGGCCCTGGCCTTTGTCTCCCGCAAACTTTCCGCCCTCCAGTCGGACTCGGCCGTCCACGCGACGCGGGCAGAACAATTCTCCGCCGAGCTGGACAAATCCCGCATCGCCCTCACAACGGAGCGCGAAAAGAATGACACCCTGACCGCCGGTCTGGCGGCGGCAGAGACCGATCGCACCAACCTCCGCCAAAGGTTGGAGGACGAGGCCCGTCGTCTCACAGAAATCCAGGCCCAGTTTCGCACCGAATTTGAGAATCTCGCCAATCGCATTTTGGAAGAAAAGAGCGCCAAATTCCTCACCCAAAACCACGAACATCTCACCACCCTGCTGGACCCGTTACGAATCCGATTGGGCGAGTTCAAGGAACGAGTCGAAACCATCCACACCGAGGACACCAAAAACTCGTCCGCTCTGCGCGAGCAGCTCAAGCAGCTCAAGGAACTCAATCGTCAGATGAGCGAGGAGGCCAGTGCCCTCACCCGGGCCCTCAAGGGCGAGTCCAAAACCCGCGGGGCCTGGGGAGAACTTATTTTGGAACGGATCCTGGAAAAATCCGGTCTGCAAAAAGGCGTCGAATATGAGACCCAGACCAGCTTCCAAAATGAGGATGGAGCCCGCTTCCTTCCGGATGTGATCATCCACTTGCCGGACAAAAAGCATCTCATCATTGATGCCAAGCTTTCCCTGGTGGCCTACGAACGCTTCGTCAATGCCCCCAGCGAGGCGGAAAAATCCACCGCCCTGCGCGAGCACAGCGCCGCCCTGCGCCGACATGTCGAAGACCTTTCCCGGAAGGATTATCCTGGTCTTGCGGACCTGCAGTCTCCGGACTTCGTTCTCATGTTCGTCCCCGTCGAACCCGCCTTGCACCTGGCCCTTCAGGAAGACGAGGGCCTATTTTCCGACGCCTTCGAAAAGAACGTCGTTCTGGTGTCCGCCTCCACCCTGCTCGTCACTCTTCGCGCCATCGAGAGCGTCTGGCGGCGTCACAAACAAACCCTCAACGTTCTGGAGATTGCCCGCCAGGCCGGAAAACTCCATGACCATTTTGTCCTCTTTGCGACCTCGCTGATGGATGTCGGCCAGCGCCTCGACCAAGCCAAGGCTTCTTACGATCAAGCCATTTCCCGTCTCAGCAGCGGCCGCGGAAGCCTGGTCCGCAGGGTCGGTGAATTGCAAAAACTCGGCGCCCGGGCGGAAAAACAAATGCCCGCCGCTCTGATGCAGGGGGAAGAAGTGACGAATGACGAGTGACGAATTTGAGAGCGCTACCAAATTCATTCTTCGAGTTCACTTGACGAGGCGTTTACAAACACCGATATTGTAAACATGCTGACAGTCACATTGTCCACCCGCCTGAACCCCGAAGAGGTACAGCAGCTTGATGCGTTGGCAAAAATATCGGGCTCGGATCGTTCGAGCTTGCTCAAAACTTTGGTCCGAAGGGGCCTGAAAGAATTGCGCATGGAACAAGCCATGGATCTGTTTCAAAGGGATCAGATCACTCTATCGCGGGCCGCTGAGATTGCAGGCATCACCCTTTGGGACTTCGCATCACAAATGAAAACTCGGGGAATGGAATTGCACTACGATACCGCAGAATTCAATGAAGACATGGCCGCATTTCGCGAAAGACAATGAGCATTGTCGTCTGCGACGCCAGTCCCCTCATTTTTCTGGCCAAACTTGACCAACTGGATCTCATTCCTTCCCTGCTGGGCGGCCGGATTTTCGTGCTGCGGTGCGTCGTCAAAGAAATCCTCTCCGCCAGTGCCACTCCCGGGGAGAACTCCCGAATGAATGCATTTTTGAAAGGCTCCAAAATTGTGGACTTTGAGGAACCGACACCCCCTGCGGGTGCCTTGAGTCGAAGCGACCAGCTCACCCTTAAGTGGGCCGTACGAAAAAAAGCGGACTGGATCGTTGCGGATGAGAGGTTGCTCCGTCGGGTGGCGATAAGTGAAGGCCTTTCCGTGATCGGTTTTTTGGGTCTGTTGGTCGAGGGAGCGCGGCGGGGGTCTCTCACCGCTGTAGCCGCGAAGCAGGCAATCAACGAGTCGGTTTCCCGACACCAATGCCGAATTTCTGTGGCTCTCTATCAGCGAGTGATGGCCGAACTCGAGTCACTCCCGTAGCCGTTTCTGCCTCCCTTTCAGGATGCGCTATCGCGCAGGATTTTCCGCACCACTTCCAACACCGATTCGACGGGGATGGCCTCCATCGGTCCGCCCTTTTGCCCTGGGGTGAAGGGTTCTTTGGTTCCGGATCGCAGGATGATTGCGTTCGCATTTCGCGGCCGCCAGTGAAATGGATTGGTGGGCCCAAATAGCGCCACGATGGGAATTCCCGCCGCATCCGCCAGGTGCATGGCCGCCGTATCCACCCCGCAAAATAGGGCCGCCTCGGACACAATGGCGGCAAGTTCGACCAAATTGGTTTTCCCCGAAAGATCGACACAAGGTCGCGCCAACGTGCTCTTGATCGCCTGCAGATGGGTCTGTTCCACCGCATCCGCGGATCCGGTCAATACCACCTGCCTCCCATCGGCCGCCAACTCCGCCGCCACTTCAGCCCAGCGCTGCGGGAGCCAATATTTTTCCGCCCTGGCCGTCCCGGCATGAATGACGGTGAACGGCGCCCGCACCCCGGCCTCGTCCAGTAGGACCCGCGCCTGTCGCGCTGCCTG
The DNA here is from genome assembly GCA_937890535.1 of uncultured Spartobacteria bacterium. Taxonomy (GTDB): domain Bacteria; phylum Verrucomicrobiota; class Verrucomicrobiia; order Chthoniobacterales; family Terrimicrobiaceae; genus CAMASH01. The sequence continues at coordinate 2,212 of CALBXK010000279.1, read as the reverse complement.
CTCGGGCAATCGGAGATCCAGTGGCACCCTGTCTCTGGCGATGTCCAATGGACGCAGCAAATCGGTGTAATGGTCAGCCGTGTGACGCTCCCGTACCGACGAATCCACAAAATCCGTGTAAATAAATCGCCGGAGGAATTTATTCTGAAACCGCGCAAAAGTAATTTTCTTCTGACAGCCGGACGAAAATGCGAGCCAGGCTGATCGGTCTGTCCCGGTAAAATCAATACAAACATCGCCCCGAAATCCCGGCACCTCCCGACGCATCCACGCGTTCGGTCCCCGGCCAAAAACGGCCCCCCATCCGGCCTCCTTTTGGTGAACCCAAAATTCGTCCACCGGCACTGCCTCCAATAACCCCTGACACGCCGCATCCACGGCCAGAGTCAAATGAGCCTCGGGATACGCCTCACGCAAACAATGAATCGCCGGTGTGGTGAGGATCAGATCCCCGATCCGCTTGAGTTGCAGGAGGAGAATCTTCACCGGGCGCGCCGCCTTTGAATGGCCAGACGGTAGGCCGCTGCCAGTCGTTCGCGAAAATGATCCCAGGTCAATTCCGTTTCGGCACGGTGGCGGGCGGCGACACTGAATTGCCGCACGAGGGCCGGATCGTCATAGAGCCTCCGCATCGCCTGCATGAGAGCGTCCACATCATTGCAGGGAACGATCAGTCCGTTGAGCCCCTCCTGCACCACGTCCCCGGATTCGAAGGTCGTCACCTGGGCAAGGCCGGCGGCACAGGCTTCATAAACCGTCTTGGCGCTGCCCTCGCACTCGGAAGGAAAGACATGCACATCGGCCTGCCGGAGCAAATTTGGCACATCCCGGGTGAAACCAACCGTCTGGATCGTGGGCCCGCCAAAGGACTCGAGCGCGGGACGAATCTCGTCATGCACCGCCCCGAGAAGGGTCAATTCCGCATGGGGGAGAGCCAAGCGATGCCAGGCCTCCAATAGGACATGAGCCCCCTTGCGCTTGATCAAGGCTCCGCAAAAAATTGCCTTCATGGGGCGGGCGGCGCTGAATCGTTCCGGGATTTCGGCGGCATTCTTCGGGTAGAAAAGATCCGTATCCACCCCTGCTCCCAGCATGCAGAGCTTGTCCTCATGAATCCCCGCCGCGGTGAAGGTTCGGGCCGAACACTTTGAAGGCACCAACAACAAATCGACGAGATCGTATTCCTCCAAGCTGTCCTGCCGACTCACCAAAAGGTTCTTAAACATGGACTCGGGGAATTTGGCATTCCGAGCGTGCCGGGATACCAGCACCTTCTCCCTCGGCTTGAGCTTTCCCTTGTCGCGGTGCCAGGTCGGAATCTCCATCACCGACGGAATTCCCAGGCGATCCGCAACCCGCAGCGACCGCAGAGAGTTGCCGGCCCAGCCATGGAAAAAATCGTATCGTCCGGTGCGAAGGGCCCGGGCAGCCACCCGATCGACATACTTTTTCTTGGCGTCGTAATAGAAGGCGGGTTCCAGAAACGAGAGGAGCCGGACCGGATGCCAACGCAGGGAGGTGATCCGATCGGCCGGGATGACATCCTGCCGGTTGGCGTAGCCGAAGGCCTGGCCAAGAAAATTTCCTCCCGCGGACAGCTTCAGCGCCTCGATGGCATTGAGATCGAGCCCATATCCGCCAATCCTGGCATTGATGGCAAAGAGCAGTGAGCTCGGGAGCGTCTGCTCAACGGCAGGCGGCAAGTCAGAATTTGGGGATACGGCCACGGTCACAGGCAATTGGAAGTCCGCCACCCTGTCACGCCCGACTTCGGAATTCCAGAAATCCCGGCGGCCCTTTCAAAAAATCAGCTGAAGAGAATTTCATCCTGAGCGTATTTTGGCAGCGTCAACTATTGCTCGGTGACGAGGCCCCGCGCGACAAGCCTGGCCAGAAGCATCTTCACAGTGACGATTTCGATGCCGCAGACCATCCTGCCAAACAGATGCCCGAAATCCTTCTTGTCGCCCGTCAAAAGAATGTCCGCTTTCCCAATGACGGCCCCGCAAAGAATCGGGCGATCCTTTTCCGCAATCCGAACATCAAGTTCGATCACGTGAGATGAAACCAACTCCAGGGTCCCTGTAAACTTTTTGTGAACCGCAAGGTGCTCGGGTTGCTTGGCCATAATATTTCGCTCCAACTCAGCGAGGGCGTAGGCATTTGTGAGAAGAACCGCGTGTCTCTGCAATACAAGAAAACGGCTCTCGGT
>CALBXK010000278.1 GCA_937890535.1 uncultured Spartobacteria bacterium | reverse complement strand
TGATTAAAAAACACATTTGTCGGCATGATATTATCCTATCATATAATCAAACTCGTATTTATCGCGAACTATTGGCTGTGCATGGCTAATTATTTATTATCCCACATTATGCGGCGAAATAGAGCAAAAAGAGGCCGGAATCTTTGTAACCACATGATATGATAGGCCAAAATCGCCTGAGCGAGAGGATATCAGATGCTCGGAGATGGTGGCAGCCAAAAAGAGGCCCTTCGGCCCAATTTCGACCGCTCTATCATGATTGATTTCCGGGGCGCGAAGATAAGCTCCGACACGGGTTTTCTTCTACTGAGGGAGACCGATGAGCGCTTCAACATCATCGGCCCCATGAGTGGTTGCCTCGAAGACCGAAGGTCCCCCGTACACACCAGACATTCCCTGGTCCAGATGATTCGCCAACGTGTTTATCAGATCGCGGCGGGCTACGAGGATTGCAACGACGCAGATTATCTCCGAATCGATCCGGCGCTTCGCCTTGCCCTCGGCAAAGGTCACAAGATGGGGGCGAGCCAGTCCATGCTGTCTCGGCTGGAGAACGAGGTTCTTGGCAACGAGACCGGGCTCAAGGCCCTGGACGCTGCGCTTCGGCGCTCGACCGACGCTCTGCTGAAGAAGAAGGACAGGCGGCGGCTGATCATCGACGTTGACTCCACCGAGGACCCGGCCCACGGCAGCCAGGAGAGCGTTGCTTATAACGGTCACTTCGGGACGAACTGTTTTCATCCCCTGTTTGCCTTCACGAGCGAGGGCGCCTGCTTGGGAGCGAAACTCAGGCCGGGCAACGTTCACTCGGCGGATGGAACCCTTGGGTTCATTCATCCCATCGTGGAGAGGTACCGTCCCTGGTTCGGGCTTCTCTGGCTACGCGGCGACTCCGCCTTCGCCAGCCCGGATACTTACGAATACTGCGAGGAGAAGCGGATCACCTACTTCATCCGTCTTCGCGCCAACGGGAAACTCTATGAAGAGGTTTCGCCCCATATGGCACGCCCGGTGGGCCGCCCACCCAGGAGCGGGCGTCAGGTCAAGGTGGTCGATTTTCATTACCAGGCAAAGAGCTGGAGCAAGCCCCGGCGTGTGGCGTGCAAGCTGGAATGGAGTCCGAATCAATTGATCCCGGACATGAATTTCATTGTGACCAATTCCAGGCTCCACAGGACGAAGGTGGTGAAGGTCTACAATGGTAGAGGTGATGTCGAGAACCGGATCAAAGAGGGCAAAAACACCCTTCGCTGGGACAAGACCAGCTGCCACCGCTTCGGGGCCAATCAGGCCCGCCTCAAGATGGGGACCTTGGCCTACAACCTGCTTCACATGCTCCGCAGGTTCTACGTCAAGGGCGAGGGGGTGAGGCGCTCTATCGAGTGGCTGATCAAACGGCTCATCAAGATCGGGGCCAGGGTCTCCTATCATGCCAGGAAGTGGCACGTTCACGTGGCCTCGGCCTTCCCGCTGGCCCATTACTACCGGGCTGTGCTTGGCTATGGCTGATGCGGGGCTGCAAGCGGTGTTGAGCCAGGAGGAGAAGGGATCATTGCGCCCCAAAATGGAGAAAACCCTTTATTCACGGTGGTTTTGGGTGGAAGGGCTACTCAAGAGCGTATTTTTTGCAGATTTTATGGGCTTCTCGGCGGGAAGCACCGCCGAAAATGGATAAATAAGTCGGATTTTGCTAAACGGAGAGGTTTGCCGCATAATTCCAGTTAAAGAAAGGTTTTTGGAAATCCTTTTTGTCAA
>CALBXK010000277.1 GCA_937890535.1 uncultured Spartobacteria bacterium | reverse complement strand
CCAGATCGTGGGAAATAGCAATGGCTTAAAGAACACCCTCCTCTTTTGCTTTCTCAACATTCTTACCGCCCTCTTGGTGAATCCATTGGCGGCCTACGCGCTGTCGCGTTTTCAGCCCCGGTGGGGAACGGCCGCCCTCTTCATCATGATGGCGACCATGGCATTTCCCGCAGAGGTGACGCAAATCCCGTCTTTTCTTCTTCTGCGGGAGTTAGGCTGGCTCAATACCTTTGCCGCGCTGGTCATCCCCTCGGCGGCGAGCGGGTATTCCATCTTCCTGCTCAAAGGTTTTTTCGACAGCCTTTCGCAAGACTTATATGAAGCCGCCTCTCTGGATGGATGTGGCGAGGTGCGGGCGTTCTTGGTGATTACGGTGCCTCTTTCCCTCCCGATCCTGGCGGTGGTGGCCTTGAGCGCGTTCACTGCGGCCTATGGCTCATTCATGTTTGCCTTGCTCGTCTGCCAGAAGGAAAGCATGTGGACCATGATGGTTTATCTCTATCAAATGCAGCAGAATTATGATTCGCCGATCATTTTCGCGAGCCTGACGATTGCGGCCATCCCCACGCTGCTCGTCTTCATCGCATGCCAGAACGTGATTATGAAAGGCATTGTTGTTCCGATTGAAAAATAAACCACCATTCGCGGGAATTTTCACGACAAAAAATGGCGTCCTGGAAATTCCGCTGGACGAAGCGGGTCCCGGTGAGGTTCAGCCTTTCCGGCTGACGCGATCACCCTCGAAATGACAAGCCCGAGAGATATCTTGAAGCTGGACCCTCCATTTTGTGCAAACTCTCCGATGCATTTCATCAGCGTAGATTGGGGGACATCGTCCTTCCGGGCGCGGCTTGTCGACCGGTCGAAGAGAAAGATCATCCAGACCATATCTTCGTTGGAAGGATGCAAGATCCTTGCCAGGAGCGCCCCGGTGAAAGAAATTGATCGCGAACAGTTTTTTACGGTTTTCCTTGCGGAAAAGCTTTTGAAACTGGGTGAGGAAGCGGTGAACAGGAACTCCTTATGTCCGATCATTATTTCCGGCATGGCATCGTCCGCCATCGGGTTGCGCAATCTGCCCTATGCCAAGGCTCCCTGCTGGCTTTCTCCCGAGGCGTTGCTCGTAGATTCCAACCTTTCTCTACCCGCTCCTTTCGAAGGTTCTCGTGTCCTGCTCGTCAGCGGACTTTCCAGCAGCGACAACGTCATGCGCGGTGAGGAGTGCGAACTACTCGGCTTGATCGATCTGCTCGCCATCCCGAATGACGGACGGACAAGGCATGTGGTGTTACCCGGCACTCATAGCAAGCAGGTGGCCCTGGCCGGTCATCGACTACTTTCCTTTCGCACGTACATGACCGGAGAGTTGTTCGAACTCATAAGCAAGCATTCCGTGCTCTCCGTTACTCTCAACCAAGACAGTGCTCCGCTGAGAGACAGCGACCAAAGAGAAATCGAGGATCGTTGTCTTGAAAGTATCATTGCCGGCCTGGGCCTGTCGTCACTCTTCCACATTCGAGCGCGCCACTTGCTTGAGGATTGTTGTGGAGATCAGGCGAAATACGCTCTTTCTGTTTTGCTTATTGGCTTGGAACTAGCCGCACTCGCGCAACAGACTGCAGCGAATTCCTCCGCCGTCATTATCGCGGGGTCAACGACAATCTCCGACATTTATGTCCGCCTCGCACGGAGGTTGCTCCCGGCGGCGGACTTAACCGTGATCCAGTCCACCATCCTAGATGCCACGGTAGTGCGCGGCCATCAATTGATCCTCGATTATCTCGCGTCTCCTCAGGCGCGACAACGTGACTGACTCCAATACCTGCTCAACGGCAGGGGAGTCGTGTTCGCGATCATGAGAGGCTCGTCATTGGTCGCGGAGCGTTGCGGACGACGCTCCCTATGGATGGAGGCGAGATCAATGCCGTTTCCCCACTGCCTATCGCGTCGTCGCAACGGCCGCGATGGCGGATGTCGATGTCACCATACAAATGACTTTACTTTGCTAATACGTATATGTAACTGTGAGAGCTGCCAAGAACGATCCCCTTCAATTGAAATGAAACCTGTCAAATCCAAGCCGACGTTTTTCCTGCGTGATCTTCTGAGGTCAAATCACCTGCTGCTCGATCGCATCGAAAGTGGTCCGATACTGGGTTGCGGGGCGGAAGGGATTGCATTGGAGCGTTTCGCCGAAGAAGTCCGCGTGCGATCCGATAATGGAAGCGATGAAAAACGCGCGATTCGATGGAGTCATCCCGCTGGGCTGGAAATCCAAGCCCTTTACGAAATATTTCCCGATACCCGGACGGTGGAAATCTCCGGGAGGGTGGCAAACTGCGGCGGGAAAAAACTCAGACATGTCCGAGGCCCTTTCTCAGCCTTCTTCAAAGTCGATCTCCATGATCTGCCGGCACCGCGGCTGACATGGTTCAACGGCGCCACGGACGTGGGGGGCTCCTACCCGCCCTCCGCCTACCAAGTACAGGAAGCGGATTTGCCCTTTGAAGGTAGCGTCAACCTGCACGGCGGGTCGGAGGGAGGCCGCTCCACGGAAACGCTTTCGCCGTATCTTTTTGTGACGATTCCGGAGCGGCGTCAGGGATTTTGGCTGGCTCTGGAGTGGCCTTGCCGCTGGATCATCGGGGCGTCTCACCGGGGAATTCCGGAGCGCGAGCGCCATCTGCTCATCTATGCCCACGCCGGATGGACGGATTTTGACCTCGAACCGGGAGGCAGTGTGGCCATTCCAAAGATAACGATGGGATTTTATAAAGGTGACGCCGTGGATGGCAGCAACGCGATGCGTCGGCACATCTCACGCCATGTGCGGCCGTCGCTTGAGGACGGCAGCGACCTTCCCGCCGTGTTCTACAATTCGTTTTACGAATTCGGCGATGCCTTTACGACGGAGTCCCTGAAACGCCGGGTGGATGTACATGCGGAAATGGGGGTCGAATACTTCGTTCTCGACGCGGGCTGGTTTCAGGGCGGGTTCCGAAAGGGCATCGGCAACTGGGAAACAGAAGATCTCAAAAAATTGCCCGGCGGCATGGTCGAACTTGCCCGCTACGTGGAAAAAAAGGGCATGAAATTCGGCTGTTGGACTGAGATCGAATTTGCCATGGCGGATTCCGACTGGGCCACCCGCCATCCTGAATGGTACCGCAGCGCACCGCACCGTCAGAATCTGTTTGGCGCACTTCCTCGTTTCGCCGACCGGCTGTTGCGCCTGGATGATCCTGCCGTACGCGCCGCAGTGGGAGACTATCTCGAGAATTGGGTGAATAAGAATCACATCCGGTGGCTGCGCTGGGATTTCAACAATACCCCCGCGCCCTTCTGGGAAGCGGAGGAAAGCGAACACGAGATGGGACGCCTTCATCTGGCCTATGGCGAAGGGCTGTATGTGCTACGAGACGATTTCATGGCTCGTTGCCCCTCCGTGCATATCGAAACCTGCGCCGGTGGAGGCGGCCGCATGGATCTGGGTTCGATCCGCCGCGCCCATTCCGCGTGGATGAATGACAACTCGACAACCTACGACGCCGTCCGGCGCATGCAAGCTGGACTCAATCGCATACTGCCGGCGCAGTATGGCAACTCGTGTTTTTTCTGGGGTACACGACCGGCTAGGAAGCACCCGTCCGTGAAAGCCAAGCTGCGGCGGGAAGGCTATCCGGCGACCATTCTTCGTTCCCGGTTTGCCGGCGGTCTCGGGTTCGCGGAAGACTTTACCTTATGGAGCCGGAAAACGCGCGCCCACTTGACTGCGGAAATCGTTCGCTACAAGGAAATACGCCACCTGCTGGACAAGGACTTTTATCCGCTGTTCCATCCGACGGGTCTCCGCGAATTCGACGGATGGCAATTTCACAATCCGCTCACCGGCGAAGGATTTTTTCAACTTTTTCGCTGCGAATCACCCAAGGCAGAAGTCCGCATCCAGCTCTGCGGACTGAAAAAAAATGGGAGCTATCAAGTACAAAACATGGATTCTGGAAAGCACCGGAGTTGGCGCGGAGGCCAGGAAATGCCTCTGCGCATCCCTAAAAAGAATGGAACCCTGTTGATGCGCTATGCTCCGAATAGCTAGATTTTTCGCGCGAACTTTCCGCCCCGTCCCGGCGGAGATCGGCGGTTTCCTCCATGGCGATTTCGATGGCTTGAGTTGTTTTGGCGGGTTCACCGTGCATCTTTCGATTTCTTTGCGCACCAATGAATTATTTCCGGCAAATCGTCAGAAAAAATCTTTCCTTGCTATTACGTATTTTCACCTTTAGGAAAACTCCTGAATTTTTTTGACCCGTTCTCTCGTTGAACCGCCTCCAATACCACGTTCCAGTGTTCCAAATCCGCAGAAACTCATGAAAATCGTTCGGGAAATCAATGTAGGCTACATCAGCACATGGCCGCTGATCAGCGCCGATCTTAACGGAGACGGACGTGCGGAATTTCTCCTGGCGGCACTGGACGCGAAGTTTCTGCGAGCGGTGGATTCCTTCGGTGCGCCGCTGTGGAGCGTGTGTGTCAGCAATTTTTGCGATGGCCAATCCATGCCGCTGGATGCTTTTGATTTTGATGGTGACGGATGCGCCGAGGTGTTCGTGCCGGATGAAATGGGGCGGCGTCTCGTGCGTCTCGACGGCAAGACCGGTCGTGTCACCGCACGGAGTCAGGAGCTTCCCGGTACGGGCATCGATGGCATCTCGGCTCCCTTTGGCTTCATGCAATATCAGGGTATCCGCCCCAAGAAATGGAACGGGCTAGGCCCCGCGCTCTATGCGTCCGCCAAGGGGGGGTATGTATTGGCCTTCGATGCCGATCTCAAGCTGCTCTGGGTGCGGGATGATCTGGGGAAAGACATCGAACACTACGTCTTCCGCGGCGATCTTGATAATGACGGCAAGGACGAAGTCCTGGTCTCTGCGCAGGACACGGAGACCCTTTACTTAATCGATCATGACGAAACACTGCTGAAGAAATACCACATCCCGACGGAAATCGGCCGGGACAGCCATGTGGATTTTCTGGTCATCAGCGACATCGATGGAGACGGGAAGACCGAATTCGTCACCAGCACCGGCTACGATGCGTATAATAGCGACGGCACAAAACGCTGGACGCTTCACGATAAGGTGAAAGGAATCGGGCAGGGCCAATGGGTGCAGGTGGGGAGTGTGCTTCCGGAGCGGGAAGGAAAGCAGATTCTCTTCCTCGACGCGGAGGGAGGATTGAAACCGAGCAGTCTCCTGCTCGTTTCCGCGCAGGGCGAACTTCTGTGGCGGTTCGGAGAATTTCGGACCACGGTGTATGGCGCGGGATTCATCGACCGGCAAGGGACTGGAAACTATGAGATCTACGCCTGCGAACAGGGGCGCAGGGATTATCTCCTGGGAATGGACAATGTTTATTGGGACAAAAACCGTCAGATGACCGGCGCTCCCGTGACCTTCGATGTGGTCATCCTTTCGCCTCACGGGGAGGAAAGAGAGCGTCTCTCCTTCGTCGATCACGGCGGCCCCGGTGCCTATGAGGGCCTGTGGGGCGGCACCTTCGCGCAGACCGTCGCGGATATCGACGGGAACGGTCGGCAAAGCCTCGTCATCTCCACATTTGACGGACGGCTTCTCATTTTGCAGTAACTATGGTAAATTTTCCGCTGAACGCGCCTGCTTCGTCTCTTTCTCCCTGGCGGACGGACGCCCTGCGCCGGGTCTGGATAAGCGTCGTAGCACAAAGCTGCCGGGGCTTTGGCTCGCTCCGGGAAAAACTGGAAATATCTCGTTCGCGAATTCGACCTCATGAGCGTTCGCCAAGATTTGGAGTGCTTCCCGCTCTGGTCCCAAAGGAATAGCTGTCCGTTTGATGAACAAAGCAATTTACAACGTGGCGGTGATCGGATGCGGGCTGCTGGCCCGCGCCAAACATATTCCCAATATCAACCGTTGTCCCCAAACGCGGCTGCATACCTGCTGCGACATCCAGG
>CALBXK010000276.1 GCA_937890535.1 uncultured Spartobacteria bacterium | reverse complement strand
GAGGATCTGACCTCGTTGATTGCGCAGAATATCCGGCGTGGGATGCGGGCTCGCATCGAGCCTCTGGGCATCACGGGAATGAACTATATTGATATCAATTATGTCGACAACCCGAAGGAATTTCCCGTTTTGAATTTCAATTGGAAGCCGGAGCATTATTATATCCCGTCCGCTCCCGGGCAACTCACCAGCATTCTTAATTCGGTCAATAATATGATGAGTGAGCTCAAACAGCTCAATCTCGGCGATGTCCAGAGTGGGATTTCCCAGTTGTTGAAAAATCTCAACAAGGCGGTGACCGGTGCGGAACTCGAAAAGGTAAGTCAGGGGCTCCAGACTTTGATTGCTGAGCTCAATCGCACCATTGCCGATGCCAAGATCGGAGGATTGAGTACCGACGCCCGGACGCTCATGTCCGGCTTGGAGAAATCCAACGATCAATTGCAAATCGTGCTGAAAAACCTCGAGCCGGTCACGAACATTGATCCAAAGGAGATGCGCTTGATTCTCGATAATTTGTCCGAGGCCACCAAAAATTTGGAAGCCTTTAGTTACTCAGTGAGAAAACGGCCTTCGGTTCTGATCTGGGGGTCCCCAGCGAAGCCCAAGACTGAGGCGGATAAGAAGCGGTGACCGTACGGGCGGCGATTTAGCTCCGTTTGCGTGGAGCGGCGGGTTTCCGCTTGGGGGCCAGGGCGGCTTCGGCGAGCGAAACGTCCTCTGGGGTATCGACGCCGAGGCCGTGCCGAGTGGTGGTGAGAACCTGGATGGTGGCACCGTGTTCCAGAGCGCGGAGTTGTTCAAGTTTTTCCATGCTTTCGAGGGGAGTGGGTTTCCAGCGCACGAAGGTGGTGAGAAAGTCGCGACGATAACCGTAGATCCCAATGTGCCAGAGATAAGCTGGTTTGCCTTTGGTCGGGCGGAGGGATTCGTTCGATCCGTCGCGGTTGTGGGGCACCTGGCAGCGGGAAAAGTAGAGCGCGTGCCCGTCCAAGGCAGTGACAACCTTGACGTTATTGGGGTTGGCGGCGTCGGCAGCGTTTTCGAATGGGCAGGCGGCGGTGACCATTTTCAATTGGGGATCTTTCTGCAGGGTGCGGGCAATCCGATCGATGAGCCGGGCGTCGATGGCGGGTTCGTCGCCCTGAACGTTGATGATGTGGCGGACCCCCGGCAGATGCTTCGCCACCTCGGCGAGGCGATCGGTACCGCTGGGATGCTTCGGAGAGGTGAGCGCTACCTCGGCTCCGAAGTCGAACGCGGCTTCCGCGATGCGCATATCGTCAGTGGCGATGATGACTTGGGACAGGGATTTGGCCCGAAGGCAACGCTCCCACACATGCTGGATAAGTGGTTTCCCCAAGATTGGGTGCAGAGCCTTGCCGGGGAAGCGGGTGGAACCCCAGCGGGCAGGAATAATGGCGACGGTGGACATGATGTGAAATTGGGTGCCGCAGGACCTGCCGCAGGACGGTTTATGGTGAAGTTAGATCAGAGGCAGGGTGCAACGCAGAACTTCGGTGTTTTCCGATGTCGGCTGGAGGGCGATCCGGGCGAGGGGAGCCGGGATGAGAAAAACACTCCCTGCGGCAAAATTTATCTCCCCGCAGGTGACACCGCCCGACAGCACGATGATGACGGCGAATTGCTCGGCGGGGATTCCGGAATCCACCGCGGGGAGAGAGAGCTTCTCCAATTTGAAAAATGGACACTCGGCGAGGACTCCCTCGGCTTGATGATGAACCGAGGGTTCGAAGTCCTTAAAATCTGTGGACGCGAGGGACTCTTCGATGTGGAGGGTACGGGGACGTCCATCAAGGCCGGTTCGATTCCAGTCGAAGACTCGATAGGTGGTGTCACTATTTTGTTGCACCTCGACAATCACGCTCCCGCCGCCGATGGCGTGGAGGCGCCCGCTGGGAATGAAGAGGCTGTCCCCGGTCTCGACAGGAAGGGTGGGAACGGCCTCGGCCACCTGACCGGCCCGAAGTAGGGATTCGAATCGTGCCCGGGTAACACCAGCCTTCAATCCCGCGTGAATGGTGGCACCGGGCAGGGCGTTGGCAAAATACCACATCTCCGTTTTTGGCTCTCCGCCGAGGGATTGCGCGACGCTGGCCGGGGGATGAACTTGAAGCGAGAGCGGTTCCCGTGCATCCAGTAATTTGAGCAGGATCGGAAACCGTGGCGCTGGGTGACTGACATAGCCGGAACCAAAAATTTCGCTGCGTTTGGTCGTCCACAAATCATGCAGGGACCTACCGCGCAGGGGACCGGAATGGACCAGACTTTGGGTGTCCTCGCGATCGACAATTTCCCAGGATTCTCCGATGGGGATGCCATTGGGGAGGGATTTTCCATAGAGGGTCTTTAGACGGCGCCCCCCCCAGACGCGTTCCATGAATAGCGGTTCGAAGATGATTGGGGCAGACGACGACATTCCTCATCTTTTCGTGCAGAAGGGAAAAATCTGCAAATCCTTTGTCAGGCATTCGCAACGCTTGCGGCCCGGCGGCGAATCGGTGACAATGGATGGTTTCATGGTAAACAAGACGAAACGCCGGGCAAAATGGGATGCGGTGATAGGACTGGTCCTCACGGGTCTGGCCCTGTTGCTGCCCATCGCATTGGTCTCCTATGATTCGGGGGATATCCCCTCCTGGGTTCCCATCATCAGCTCCACTACGACTTCAAATCCTGTGACCCATAATCTGTGTGGCGTCATCGGAGCTGTCGTTGCGGGCTATCTGTACTTCCTCTTCGGGGCGGCCGCGTGGCTATGGACCATCGTCTGCGGGGGCTATGGCATCGCCAAGCTGACCACCCGGGATTTTTCGATTCGGGATCGTGGCGGTTGGGCGGTACTCTTTGTTCTTTCTGGAGCGAGCTTGTTGCAGTTGCAGCCTTGGGTATTTCAAGGATGGCGTGAGCTGCAATTTTGTGCCGGGAGCCCGGGAGGCTGGTTTGGGTTGTGGTTGGGGAAAGCGTTTGGAGTTCCTCTGGGTGATGCAGGGGGTCCGATTGTGCTGGTGGTGGTTTACCTGGCGAGTTTGGTGCTGGCGATTGGGTTCCATCCCCTCAACGTGGCCCGTAAGGCTTGGGCGCGGATCCAGAAGTTTCGAACCGAACGGGAACAAACCCGTCTCGCCGCCATGGAAGAGGCGGAGAGAATGGAGGTCGAGCGTCGCAAACTGGCAAAAAAAGCGGACAAGCTTGAGCGTCAGTTGAAGAAAAAGCCCCCCGTTGAAGCCGAATCCGACGCGTCCGAGTTCGCGGTGGGCGGCGGGAGCTTTCCCGAGCCAAAAATCATTGATTCCAACGCGCCTCCGGAAAAGCGGCGGTCTCTCGCCGACGTCGAGGCCAGCCGGAAAGCCAAACATAAGGGAGAAGCGAAGCCCAGCTTGGCGGGATTGCGTTTGGAAAATTATGAATTGCCGCCTCTCGATTTGCTGGACCCCATTGATGAGGAGGGCCGTGGGGCGACCGATCACGAAGGGCTCCTCGCCACGCAGAACACCATCCTGGAAACGCTGAAGCATTTTGGCATTGCTGCCCGGGCGGGAGACATCACCAAGGGACCGACCATCACCCGCTTTGAAGTCTATCCCGAGCAGGGTGTTCGGGTTGATCGTATCACCAGTGTAGAACGCGATCTCGCAAGGGCCACCCGGGCGACCAGCATCAATATTCTGGCTCCTATTCCCGGTAAGGACACCGTGGGTATCGAAATCGCCAATGACAAAAAGGTCAAGGTGACGCTGCGAGAATTGCTGGAAACCGAAAGTTGGCTGCATTCCGGCGCCAAGCTGCCTCTAGCCCTTGGCAAGGATGTTTACGGAAATACAATTATAGGCGACCTCGCCAAGATGCCGCATTGTCTGGTGGCCGGCACCACCGGCAGCGGCAAGAGCGTATGTATCAACTCCATCATTGCGAGCCTCCTCTTCCGCTACACTCCTGAGGAACTTCGATTCATCATGATCGACCCCAAGGTGGTCGAGATGCAGATTTATAACGATCTGCCGCATTTGGTAACCCCAGTCGTCACCGATCCCAAAAAGGTTCTTCTCGCCCTGCGATGGGTGGTTGAGGAAATGGAACAGCGGTATCAGATTTTTGCTAAATCCGGGGTGCGGAACATCACGGCCTTTAATGACCGTCCTTTGCCGAAGTCCCAAGCGGAACTGGACGAGTTGGAAGGTGACACGGACAAAACCAAAACACCGTCAGAGGCCAGCGGGAGTGAATCCTCGACAACCTCCGATACCTCCGAATCCGGGGACACGGATGAAGAAATGGATGTCCCGCCCCCTCTGGCCGTACCCCGTGATGACGAACTGATCATTCCTGACCGGATGCCCTATATCGTGGTCATTGTCGACGAACTGGCCGATTTGATGCAGACGGCCCCGGCGGACGTGGAGGGAGCCATCGCACGCATCACCCAGATGGCCCGTGCTGCCGGCATCCATCTCATCGTGGCCACCCAGACTCCACGTGCCGATGTGGTCACCGGCATTATCAAAGCAAATATTCCCAGCCGCATCGCTTTTCAGGTCGCATCAGGGCTCGATAGCCGCGTGATCCTTGATCAAAAGGGAGCAGACAAGCTCCTCGGAATGGGCGACATGCTTTACCTGGCACCGGGAACCTCCACGCTTCTTCGGGCCCAAGGGGTGTTGGTGACGGATGAAGAGATCCGCGCTGTGGTCGATTTTGTGGCTGGGCAGGCCAAGCCGAATTTTGAACCCAGCATTCATGAAAAACTCAACCGTCCGGCTTCGGATCAAGACGATGTCACCGATGAAGATGAGGAATTGGTCGAGAAGGTTCTCGATGTGATGCGGCAGGAGGGCCGGGCTTCCACTTCGCTTTTCCAACGTCGCTTGCGCCTTGGATACACCCGGGCTGCCCGGATCGTGGACATCCTCGAACAACGCGGAATCGTCGGTCCCCGGGATGGAGCGCGGGATCGTGAAATTCTCGTCAGCCTGAACTCGGAATCCGGATGACCTCCTTCCCGGTGAACTCCGCCAAAAAAACCTTCCCAAAATTGGGATTTCCCCTTGCATTCCTAGGAAAACTGTTCAATACAAAACTGGAAGCAATAGGCTTGAAATGAACGGAGCATCCTGGCGGAATCGGAGACGTTTTTTCGAGTGGAATTGCAGCCAAGACCAAGACCAAGACCAAGACCCAGCCAACGACGATTAATCGCCGATTCAACTTTCATGAACCGATCCTCCGCCCCAACCCCTCCAGCCTACTCTGGGAAATCCTTGGGAGGGATTCTTTCGGGCCGACGCGAGGAACGGGGAATTCTGATTGAACAAGCGGCCCGTGCCACTCGGATCAGGGCTCGGCGTCTTCAAGAGCTCGAGAATGACGATATTTCCAATTTTTCGCACCCCAGCTACGCCCGATTGTTCATGCAGGACTATGCCAAATACCTCGGGATTCCTTTGGCGGACATTCGTGCCTTCCTGCCCGAGTCGGGAAGCTATGGCGGCGAAGGCTACGATTATCTGAATGAGATACCCGGCGATCCCGCCGCCGGACGGATGGCCCGTCGGATTCAGCCCCGCCGCCGTCTTGTGCCGGCTCTGGTTGGGATCGCGCTGTTGACCTTGACCGTCCTGGGCGGATTTCAGATCTGGCGCACGATGAGAAACCTCGACCGCATTGGCAGCGCACCCGTAGCTAATGTCAGTCGCCCGGTGAAGGTCGTGGAAGATGAATCTTCTTCCCAACCCGTTTCCCAAGCGGCAGTTCGTGTTGGTGCGAGCCCTGAGATCTTCTCGCCCCAGGTGCTTGGCATTGAATCCTACGTCCAAGAAGATCGTGCCATTTTGTTTGTGCGGGGTGCCGCAAAGGGTCCTCTGGAGTCCGATCAGCAAGTCTTGCACCGTCAGGGCTTGTAGAATGGGTGAAATCGAGGCTCCCAACTCCCACTCCCGCCCTGCGTAAAGTGCCAGTGGCTCACTCCATGGTCGGATAAATCCAGAAAGGAAAAATATGCCAATCTCATCCATTACTCAGGTTTTACTTCGTCTTTCGGCGCTGAATTGGTTTATCGTAGGACCTGTCCAGCGAATCCCCGTCCCTACGGGACTCCCGGCATGGCCCATGCAAATCCTTCTTCGGGGGAGGAAGGAGTCAAGCCAGAGGGAGGCGGGGATACTTGATCAGGGACGTCAACTGCATAACTCATGCTCGATCAAATTCAACGCAACGCTGAACTCGTTCGATCGGTGGCTCGGGACCATCTGGATGTCGAAGTGGACTTCGACCGTGCTGCCGTCGAATGGCTCGACGGATACGTAACACGGCAACACGAACAGGGCGATCCCAACAATTTTAACGGGCTTGTTAGCACATTGGGTTCATTTTTTGGCGCGTGCATTGTACGCACATATGGCGCGGAATGGTTTCAAAATGACAATGGCTGGTGCGTCCGGTTTGACGAGGAGAACGCTGCCTATCCATTCGCAAAACTCGAAAAACATCTTCGCAATGGACCAGAGGATTCAGTGTTGAGTATGTTTGACACGATTCCCCTGGTCTTCAAAAATATTGGCAGATAACAATGTGGTGCATCGAAGTCTGGATTGCGCGTGTTTTTAATAATTGAAGATCTGTCGCCGGGACTCAGTGATCGCTACGGTTCGCCAGCACAATGAAGAAGCATATTCTGTTCCTCTGCTCCCGGAACAAGCTTCGGAGCCCTACCGCAGCAGCAATCTTCTCAGATCATCCTGCGATTGAGGTTGATTCAGCCGGACTGACTAACGATGCAGAAGTTCCACTATCGGAAGAGCAAGTGAGGTGGGCGCATTTGATCATCGTGATGGAGAAGGTACATCGCGATCGCCTCAATCGGAAGTTCAAGAGTGCTCTGGCTGGAAAGCGTATCGCGGTTCTCGACATTCCAGACGAATATGACTACATGGACCCGTCACTTGTAGCATTGCTGAAGACGCGATGCGCCTCCTACATTCCGTGATCGACGGCCCTGGTTCTGTTCGTTCCCCGAAGGCGAACAAAGCGCTGGTGCCAGTCGCAGAGGCTTTCTTGTCTCACCCGCATCGCCGTCTCCGGCCTTGACCTGCCCAGCCGGGCATTTTTGACCTTGGTCTCCTTGGGTTCCAAAAAAGTATTGTCCTTGACAAGGCCTCCGCAGCTGTGCGTGATCCTGTCCATATGACTGCAATCACATACACCGCTGCAAGAGAAAATCTCGCTTCCACAATGGACAGAGTTTGCGTTGATCATGATCCTGTCATCATTACGCGCAATCGTGATCAGGCAGTGGTTATGCTCTCTCTTGATGATTACGAGTCCCTCCAAGAATCGGCCTATCTACTTCGTTCACCAGCCAACGCAAAGCGCCTGCTTGCTTCGATTGAGAGTCTGAATGCCGGTAAAAACGTAAAAAAACGCATCAAAGACTTGGTTGAAGCATGAATCTTATTTTCTCTCCTCAGGCTTGGGAGGATTACCTGCACTGGTTGCAAACGGATAAAAAAATGATCAGACGAATCAACGAACTGATCAAGGATGCGATGCGAAGTCACCATGAGGGGATCGGAAAGCCTGAACCATTGAAGCACACCCTGGCGGGTTTCTGGTCGCGCCGCATTACTGACGAGCATCGCATGGTTTATCGCATCGCTGCGAGGAATCTCGAGATCGCACAACTTAGGTTTCACTATACAAAATAATGCGAAGCCGGGATGCGGTGACTGGGGGCGTTTCATGGGTGGGGTGGGACTTCTGAGGTGTTTGTCCCTTTCCTCGTTTTCCTTCCGTCATCCAGCCATCATGACTATCCTCCACATCAAACTTGCCGCAAACCGACAACCCTCTGAACACGATGTCTGATTCCGGCGACGAATATCTCCGCACCGCGAGCGATGGCGTTACGCGCTGTTGGTGGGGAAGCGACCACGCGGATTACAGGAGATACCACGACGAAGAATGGGGCCGCCCTGTCTCCAACGATTTTCGGCTCTTCGAGAAAATTTGCCTGGAGGGCTTCCAATCAGGACTCTCCTGGCTGACCATTCTTCGCAAGCGTGAAAACTTCCGGAAAGCGTTCGCTGGTTTTGCCTTCGACAAGGTCGCTGTTTTTGACGACAGGGACGTATCTCGACTTCTCCAAGATGCTGGCATTGTCCGTCACCGAGGAAAAATCGAGGCGACCATAAACAATGCTCGTCGGGCGATTGAGCTCGCCGATGAATTTGGAAGTCTTGCCGCCTATATTTGGCAATGGGAGCCGAAGTCCAAAGAGTCTGACGCCGGAAGGGAGGACCGCCAACAGCCCATTCCCAGCATCACGAATACTTCCAAAGCGCTGAGTAAAGATTTGAAAAAACGTGGCTGGAAGTTCTTCGGTCCGACAACCGCTTATGCGTTTATGCAGGCTATGGGCATGGTAAATGACCATAGGGAAGGGTGTGCCTTTAGGGACGAGGTTGAATCGCTGCGGCGCAAGTTTCACCGCCCACGATGATAGCATACTGCCAGGATGGCCGAGGATAAGAAGCGCACGGAGAGCAACGGCTACCGTGGTTTGGCGCTCAGGCACCATGCCTGTTGACTGGGTTAATGCTGGTGGCCGCTGAAGGTTTTGGTGGCGAAAGTGCGTTCGATGTTCTCCGGCGTGAAGGTGGTGGCGGTTTCACCGCACGCGACCAATTCGCCATTGATGAGAATGACTTGATCAAAAATGGAGGACACGTCGCCCAGTTCGTGATGGGATGAGATGATGAGTTTTCCAGCGGCTCGGAGAGTGTGGAGGGTGGAGATGAAGGAACGGCGGGCGTTGCGGTCAAGACCGGTGCAGGGTTCATCCAAAAGATAGATGGCGGCTTGTTGCGCCCAGGCTCGGGCGAGAAAGACACGTTGTTGTTGTCCGCCTGAAAGGGCGCTGATTTGGCGGTCCGCGTAGTCACGAAGTTCCATGATCTCAAGCGCCTCATTGACGATGCGATGATCGTTGGTCCCGAAGGTTTTCCATAGTCCCAGTGAGGGATAGCGGCCCATTTCGACCAACCCGCGGACTGTGACGGGAAAATCCCAGTCCACGGATTCACGTTGCGGAACGTAGGCAATGCTCCGTCCCGGAGGGTCATTGCTTTCGTGTTCATGGCTGCGAAACTCGATCCGGCCGGTTTCGAGGGGAAGGAGTCCGGCGATGGCCTTTAGGAAGGTGGATTTTCCTGCGCCGTTGGGACCGAGCAGTCCGACGCAGGAACTGCAGGCGAGGGTGAGGTTGATATGGTGGATCGCCGGGACGCGATTGAAGGAGACAGTGAGGTCCTTGACGATGAGGTGGTGGCTCATGGTTGGGGAGGGGCTGGCAGGGTGATGACATCTTCGATTGGGGAGTCTCCCCAGAGGGTGGTGTCGGTCAGTGGCTGGGAACCCAGGGTGGCCTGAATTCTGAGGGCGTGGGAATGGGCAGGGGCAATATTGGTCCCGGACCAGGCGGCTGAAATGACGAGATCGATCCCTGTCGGTGGAATGTGGAGTGGCAGGACGGCGGAGGCGGGAAGGACCTTCGGATGGAGCGTGGCAAGAGTGGTGCCGGAGAACTGAACCCGAATTTCTTCGGGAGGGGAAACTGCCGTGAAGACGAGATGGAGCGTTTCTTGGGGAAGATCGGAGATTCCTGTTGCTGGCCGGGAGGGAACCGGCGGAACGTTTCGAGCGGTCAGACGCCAGGCGGGTATCGCGAGCAGAGCGAGTCCTGCCAGAACGAGAGCGAGGCGAAGGAGGGGAGATCCGGACATGGAAGAAAATTAGGAGCCGACCGTAGGGAGACAGACTGTCGGGGGCAAGCCTGACAGCCCAAAGGGGAGCCGAAGGCGAATCAATGAGGAATGAGGAATGAGGAAGGGCTGGGTCAGTTCGCACCATTTGAATTCGGCGTCAATCCATTGACTATGGTTTCAACGTTGTGGCGGACCATATCCTCGTACGAAGTGGCTTCTTTTTCACCCAAACCGCCGGAGTAGAGCATTCCGCCGATCCGAGTGCCGGTTTCACGGGTGATTTCAGTCAGGACCTTGGGGTTTTCGGTGTTTTCAATGAAGATCGCTGGAACGTGGTTGGCCTGGATCGCGGCGATAAGGGCCCGAACATTCTTGGAAGACGGCTTGTCTTCCGAACTGAGCCCTGCGACCGGACGGACGGTAAATCCATAATCATGGGCAAAATATCCAAAGGCATCGTGAGATGTCACCAGGATGCGGCGGTCACGGGGCAGGCGAGCCATGGTGACGCGGACCCAGCGGGCGAGCTCGGAGAGTTTCTTGTCAAATGCGGCGGTGCGGATTGTGTAGGCCTCTGCATGGTCCGGGTCGGCTTGGATAAAGGCGTCGCAGATGACCTTGCTTGCCATCCGGGCATTGGGAATGCTGTGCCACCAATGAGGGTCGATCTCCCCGTGCTCGTCGTCGTGCTCGTGCTCGTGCTCGTGTGGAGTCGGGGAGGACGCGAGCGGGGTCATGGAGTCGCCAAGGGAGACAAAGAGCGGGCCATGGGGATCTTGAGATTGAAGCTTGGAAAGAAATCCCGCTTCAAGGCCGAGACCACTCGTAAGCACGATGCGGCTCTGGCGCACCTGCCGCATGTCGCCCGGGGAGGGGGAAAAACCATGAAGGTCCTGACCCGGCGGGATCAGTGAGGTGACGAGCACGTCGTTGCCTCCGACCTGTCTGGCAATGTCCGCGATCACCGAATTCATGGCCACAACCTCCAATCGGGCCTCGGCCCCCGGAAGAGTTATCCCGCTGAGAGCAAGGACGAGGATCAGAAATCTCATGGGCATGAAATTCCCCGGCTGCGAAGAAAATGCAAGTAAATTGCGAGAGTCTGGCAGGCACCGCACACCGCGGGGAGAAATTGAGGTCCCAATAGGGCGGTCCGTTGACCAAACCGGGTGGTGCCAAACTTAGTGAGCGAAGAGAAATGTGATGGCGATGCCGGTGGCGACAATGGCGATCAATCCGAAAACGAGCTTAAAGCGCTCATGGCCGAAACGGCTCTGATAACGGAGGTGCTGCTGAAATCGGGGAATAACTCCCCGGCGGCGTGGAAATTGCATGGGAAATATATAGAGTGCAGTTGGAAGCTTTGGCAAGTGTGGGCTGAAGCACCCGCCGCGGGATGTGTTTTCCAGCCAATCCGTCCCCGCCGGACAGGAGAAAAATCAAGCATCAGGTTGTGCCTTCGATATCCCGATTGGAAGCGCGAGGTTGAGGACCTGGCCGGACAATCGGTTGTTCCTCCTTTCTGATGAGGTGATTTTTTTCAACTTTTTTCAGAGAATCTGGGTGAGAGCGTGAACTGGCGATTGATTGCGGGGAGATTCCTGTTTTTCTGGGGGCAGGATGGAGGCGATCAAAGCACGTTGGATATTGCCGGTGGGAGCGCCGCCTCTGGAGAATGGGGTGGTGCAGATTGCGGAGGGTCGCATTATTGCGATGGGGGCGTCGAAGGATCTGAACGCTCCGGGGGTCGAAGATCTTGGGGATGTGGTTCTCATGCCGGGATTGATCAATGCCCATTGCCATCTTGATTACTCGGCGATGCGGGGAGCGATTCCGCCCCAGGCGAAATTTGCGCAATGGATTCGACGTATCAATGAACTCAAGCAGGAGGGGGAAGATCCGGCGTTGGCGATTGCGGAAGGATTCGCCGAGTTGCAGACATGGGGAACGACGAGTGTGTTGAACGTCGAGTCGTTTCCGGGCGCGCCCGCCTGCGTTCCACCGACAGGACTGCGGACCTGGTGGTTCGGGGAGTTATTGGATATTCGGGGACCGGCAAATCTTGAGGGTGTGGCGATCAGTATGCGCCAGGCTTCTGAGCGGCATGGGAAGGCTTCGGGAGGATGGGGGCTCTCGCCCCATGCGCCTTACACCGCTTCGGAGAATCTGTATGAATCTGTCGGTCGGTATTGTCGGGAACACCGCTTGCCTTGGACGACCCATCTGGCGGAAACCGAAGAAGAATTCTCCATGTTCGTTGAGGCCTCCGGGCCTTTGTATGATTTTTTGAGCGATCTCGGGCGGCCCATGGGAGACACCGGGGGAGTCACTCCGGTGGCCCGGGTTTTGGGCGATGGAAAAATGCCTCCAGGTGGTCTCCTGGCCCATATGAATTATCTGACGGCTGCGGATTATGAATTGCTGGACCGCCGGGGAGCGGATTTCAGTGTGGTACATTGTCCGAACTGCCATGCCTATTTTTCCCGCCCGCGATTTGAAATTGAGCGGTGGCAGAAAATGGGAGTTCCGCTTTGCTTGGGAACCGACAGTCTGGCGAGCAACAGTGTCTTGAATCTATTTGAGGAAATGCGAACCCTGCGAGCGAGTCACCCCGGGCTCCCGGCGGCTGAGATTCTCGACATGGTGACTCGAAATCCCGCCCGGGCGATCGGACAGGGAGGGGCGCTTGGGGAAATCGCGGTAGGCGCTCATGCGGACCTCATTGCTCTTCCCTTTACGGGAGGGGGCAGGGACGTTCTGGAAGCGGTGTTGGCCAATCGATCCGAGGTGGAGTGGATGATGGTGGCGGGGAAGGTTAAGAAAATTACGAAGGAAGAATGAGGAATGAAGAAGGAAAGGCTTCGTTTTCGAATTAGAGAACGTAGTCGCCCATGATGTCGGGGAGATGTAATTGATCCGCTTCGTCTTTGGCTTTGAGGAGACCTCGGGCACATTCGGCATGGCGTCCGGACAGTCCGATGAACTGGATGATGTCGAGGGCGTGGCAATTGTCTTTTAACATCCGGCGGCGGGTTGTTGCCATCCACTCCACCCAGGAGGCGAGAAGGCTGGCGAGTCGGGAGGCGTCGACTTTTGGTGGGTTCGCCGTTTGCATTCCGATCTCGTGGGCGCGGAGATGAGTTTCGATCTCCGCCTCCAAGAGACCGATTCGTGCCTGGCCATCGGGGTCCTTGTTTTTTGAGAGTAAGGAGTTCAAGTGTCCGGAACTTACTAAAAGATGTGCCCCGATCTGCCGCAGAGTGGTGAGATAGTTGCAGAGGCGTTCGCGTTCTCCCGGCGGACAGAAGGGTGGCTGGAGGTGACCAATGCGGATTTCGGCTTCCCCCGGGATGAGTGCCAGGCGGGAGCGCTGCCAGACCGGAATGGGGGTTCCATCCATTCCCCGGCAAAGGAGCCGGAGGAGTTCGACATAGCGGTCACGCAATTCCCATTGAGGAAGGGTGGGCCAAAGTAAACGTTGAATCGTCGCAGCCAGGACGAGCGCAAAGGAAAGGCCGAAGAAGGTGTCTGCGACGGCTTGAAAGGAAATCGGCTCCTGACCATTGAGCCCGACGATGCTCACCATGAGGAGCATGGAAATTTGCATCGGGATGGTGATGCCGCGGATCTGGAAGGTCAGGTATCCCCAAGCGAACAGCCCGGAGAAGATAAACGTGTTCATGACGCCATAGCTGGAGAGGAGAGGTCGGATTGCGAGGAGGATCAGACACACAACGACAAGCAGCGACGTGCTGAGGACGACGTAGTGGAAGGCGCGGCGATCTCCGCGCCCACCCGGGCTAAAGGCGTTTAAGGCTGTGAAGACCCAGGCCCCGAGGACAAAAAGCGAACCCCCCGGAGGGTGGAGCCAGTTGAAAAGAACCAGGGAGGCGACGACAGCGAGAGCCGATTTGATCCCGGCCCGAATCCAATAGGGGGTCGGAAGGGGGGAGAGTAGAGGTTCGCGGAGGTTGCCGCCGCTCCATCCGGTAGGCAGGGAGTCGATCAGGGTATGGGCGTGTTCGATGCTTTGGCGGATTTCCCGTAATGCCAAAAGGTGCAAGCCCAGCGATGTAACGGTGTCCATCGGGAGATCGGGCAGGG
>CALBXK010000275.1 GCA_937890535.1 uncultured Spartobacteria bacterium | reverse complement strand
AATGACAGCGTTTCTGGTCACCACGCCGAGATCCACATGGCACGAGACGGCTCGTTCGCCATCACCGATTTGAGCAGTGGCAATGGCATTGTTCTGAACGGCAAGAAGGTAACCCAAGGTGGACTTCGCGAGGGCGATCTTGTGGAATTGGGCGAGGTTCGTTTCCGCTTCACCCTTACGCGGTAGTCGTCATGTCGTCGTCCATCGTGGTTCTGGTCGTGGGACGGGCAAGCAGCCAATCCCGTGCTGACATCCAGATTCCAGCCTCGGAGGATACAGTCGGTCGTCGTCATGCGGAAATCACCATCGGAACCAATGGTGAATGCTACATCGTGGATTTGGGGAGTTCGAACGGGACCTTCGTCAACGACAAAGGAAAGTGGAAAAAAATCCAGCAAGCCGCCGTCTCCTCGAACTCTCCTATTCGTCTGGGGAGCTTTGAGACAACCATTTCCGAACTCCTCAATTTTCGGACTCAGGCCGCCCCCTCCTCTCGTCCCCCTCCCGTCGCCCCGCCCCCTCGGCAGCCTGCCCAACCTGCGCCAGGTGGGCGACGCCCACGGCGAAACCCCTCCACCGGAGAAATCGAATGAATCGCTTGTTGGTCGGTTTATCTGCCATCTTGGCAGGGGTGGCAATTGTGGCCATCTTGAACCTGACCCTCGAACCCAATGGTCTGGCAGGGAGACTGCTGGTAGATAAAGGCGTCACGGAATCTCCCTTGGGCGAAGAACTCCCGATCACTCGCCCGTTTGCGGTGCAGACCTTCATGTGGATCGCATTCATGGTCGGACTGGGTGAAGTGAGCCTTCGTCTTTACGCCTGCTACAAGGAGCGCTCCGAACTTAATCAACGCTACTTGCCCGAGGCCGCTGACGTCTTGTTGACGGCGAAAGATCTCGTTCCCATCTACCGACGCGTCCACGAATCCGCCAATGAGTTGTTTCTCTCCCGAATGATCGAGCGGATCACCTTGCAATTCCAGACATCCAAATCTGTCGATCGTGCCAATTCGATGCTTTCCTCCAGTTTGGATCTCTTCATGCACGAGATTGACCTTCGCTACAACATCCTGCGATTTGTCTCCTGGTTGGTCCCGTGTCTCGGGTTTCTTGGCACCGTCATCGGGATCGTGGGAGGGCTCAATCTCGCCGCCCAGCAATACATCGCCAACAAGGGAGAAATCAACCTGGCCTTGGTCACCGACGCCTTGGGTGCGGCCTTCTACACCACCTGGCTCGGACTACTCATGTCGGCGGTTCTGGTATTTCTCATGCACATCGCCCAGGAAGTCGAAGAAGGGGCGATCAACAAATCCGGCCAATACTGCCTCGACCATCTCATCAATAAACTCTACGAAAAATAAAATGGAAAACGACGACAAAACCCGCATCATTGGTCGCCCCGACGGCGGCAACACCCCTCCCCCAATCCCTGGCGGTTTCACGGACGACAAGACCCGCATCATCAACCGTCCCCCACCGGCTCCCGGACAGGGTGGTGGCGAGAGCACGCGCATGATGGGAACCCGCCACGATGAGGACAAGACCGTCATTCTAGGGCCGACCACCCGGCGTCGCACAGCCGCACCGGCACCAAGCGGAGAGCTACCCACTCCGACCGACCACATGCATGACCCCGTGGTCGGATGGATGGCTGTCGTAGCCGGCCCGGGAGCCGGGGATTACGTTCGGCTGGGTTACGGAATGAACAGCATCGGCCGTGCCGATGACCAGCGTTGCAAGCTGAATTTCGGCGACGAAAAAATCTCTCGCCAAAACCACGCATCCATTACCTACGACCCACGAGGTCGCAAGTTTTACCTGCAACACGGCGGAGGACAAAATCTGACCTACATTGGTGAAATACCGGTTCTTCAACCGACCGAGCTGAAAGGCGGGGAATTTCTCACCATCGGCAATACCATCCTCCGATTCGTTCCCCTTTGCGGCACTGACTTCGATTACCAGGAAGCTCCCGCCCAGCCCCAGGAATAGATGTGCCGCAGGTGCCTCGCCTGCGAACCTACCAAAGATGCCGTCCCAATGAGCGCCATCATTCTATTTGAAGAAAAACAGGTGCGCCGCGCGTGGAACAGCGATGAGCAAAAATGGTATTTTTCCGTTGTTGATGTCATTGCCGTCTTGACGAATAGCGTTGATCCAGGAGCCTACTGGCGGAAGCTCAAAGAACGCCTGATAAAGGAGGGGAATCAAACCGTGACAAATTGTCACGGCTTGAAAATGACCGCAGCCGACGGCAGGCAGCGTCTGACCGATGTGGCCGATACAGAGCAACTCCTTCGCCTTATCCAATCCGTTCCGTCTCCGAAGGCGGAGCCGTTCAAACTTTGGCTGGCTCGGGTCGGTTACGAGCGCCTCGAAGAGATCGAAAACCCTGAACTCGCCGCCCGCCGGATGCGACAGATCTACGAGCAGAAAGGCTACTCGGAAGAATGGATTGAAAAACGTCTGCGCGGTATCGCCGTCCGGGATGAACTCACCGACGAATGGAAAAAACGCGGAGTCAAGGAGCAGAAAGAGTTCGCGATCCTGACTTCCGAAATCAGCAAGGCTACGTTTGGAATGACTCCCTCCGAATACAAGGACTTCAAATCTCTTTCCAACCCGAAGGAAAACCTCCGGGATCACATGACGGATTTGGAGTTGATCTTTACCATGCTCAGCGAAGCCTCGACCACCGAGATTGCCAAGAAGAAAGATACCCGTGGCTTTCCGGCAAACAAAAAGGCCGCCCGCGCCGGGGGAACGGTCGCAGGCAATGCCCGACGTGAACTCGAGGCC
Organism: uncultured Spartobacteria bacterium; assembly: GCA_937890535.1. Classification (GTDB taxonomy): domain Bacteria; phylum Verrucomicrobiota; class Verrucomicrobiia; order Chthoniobacterales; family Terrimicrobiaceae; genus CAMASH01. Next base: position 1,571 of record CALBXK010000275.1, on the reverse strand, counting down.
GCCAGCGGAAAAAATGTCTCCGCAAAAGAAAATTTCAAACAGCTCAAAGCCACCAAGACAAGGAGCCTGAAAAATCCTCCCGACACTAGAACCTAAAAACAGCGGCCTACCAAACCGTTACAAAATGTCACGCTTTGAGCCCCTCCCTCATTTTTCATTCCCCCTCCCTACATACGCCTCCCGGCCATTCCTTAATCTGTGTCAATCTGCGTTAATCTGTGGACCCAAGATTGAAATCCAGTTCGCCCTCATAGACCTTTGACAACCCTATTCAAAAAACCTGAGCCGCAGATCATGCCTCTGCAACTCGACCGCGACTTCGCAGGGCGCCAGACTCTCGGCACCCGAGATGAGCAGCAGGATGCCTACGCGTTCAGCATCGTAGAGGGGGATGAAAGTGGAGCTGAGAAGCTACTCGTCATCGTAGCAGACGGGATGGGCGGGCATCTCGGAGGAAGAGAGGCAAGCCTCGCTGCTGTGAACGGATTTGTGGACGCATTCTTCGACGCGATTGACGCGCCGGAGGACACACCTGAGTCGGGCATTGGAGAGACGTCTGACGTGCCGTCTCAGATTCTCAATGAAGAGCCGGCATTAAATTCGCAGAACCCTCCCCCCATCCCAACAGTTGCCAGCAGCCCAGACTCTGCCTCCCTCTGCGCCGATCCGGCGGCCTCCGGCCCCGAAGGGGCATCATCCCATAGCCTTGGGCAGACGTCCGCTCCACCTCAGGACTTGGAAGAAAATGCTGCTCACACTGTCAGGGCAGCATCAGATCTCAAAACCGCCCTTCTGGCCGCAAACGCATCGGTGGACAAAATGATCGAAGCCGATCCCGATACCCTCGGCGAGGCTGGAACAACCCTCGTCGCCGCCTTGGTGCAACGAGATTCTGTCCGCTGGATCAGCGTCGGAGACTCGCCTCTTCTTCTCTGGAGGCAAGGAAAACTGAGCCGCCTCAATGCCGATCATTCGATGAGGGCCGTTTTTGCGGAGAAAGTTGCCGCCAAGCAAATGCGACCTGCCGACGTCAAGACCCACCCCGAACGCAATGCACTCCTTGCCGTGCTCAATGGTCTCGAAATCCCAAAAATTGATGAACCAGCTGAGGCTTTCGCGCTTCAACCGGGCGATCTTGTAGTCGTAGCTAGCGACGGAATCCTTACCCTCACCGGCAAAGAAATTTCCGAAACCCTCAAAAAGCTTCAGTCGAAGCCTGTGCTCGAAATCGTCCGTTCGCTCCTTGAAAAGGTGGATAAAAAAAACAATCCCAAACAGGATAATACCACCCTCGCCATCGTGCGAGTGTAGAATTTTATGGAAGAACACCGCCTTGCCCTCACTCCCGGCTACCAGATTGATCACTTCCAAATCGAGTCCATTCTCGGGAAAGGAGGGTTCGGGATCACCTATCTCGCGCTCGACCTCCAACTCGGCAAGCGGGTTGCCATTAAAGAGCTGCTCCCCGATTCCATCGCAACACGCATTGACGGCTCGACCGTCGTCCCCCAGTCGGCCTCTCTCCAGGAAAACTGGGAATGGGCGCGGGAACGTTTCTTGGATGAGGCCCG
>CALBXK010000274.1 GCA_937890535.1 uncultured Spartobacteria bacterium | reverse complement strand
ATTCGCTGTAACCACCAGTGCGTCGAGAAACAGCGCATGGGCCGCCAGCAACATGTCCATCCCTCCAATGACTTTTCCGTCTCTTTCGAGCCCCGAACGAAGTCGCCCATAAAGCTCTGCGGCGGCGACCGGAAAGTCCTGCAAGGGGACGACCTTGCGAAGTTGAGCAACCCTTCTTGCCGGGCGCCTCTCTCCGGCCAGCAGGGCCTTCGCAGCACCATATTCGAGTTCCGAAAGCACGATCACCGACAGTCGCATTTCTCCCTTGGCGAGGGATTCCTGCATCCCGGCGGACAACCGCTCCGAGCGCCCTCGCAAATGCCGCGAAAAAGCATTTGTGTCCGGAAGACAAATCACAGCAGCGGCTCTCTTTCAGCGTCGATCGGTGCTGACGAGATCGCGGGAAACTCCGGGCAACTTCCTGCCAGCCGTGCAAATTGAGAGGCACGTTTTACGAAATCCTCAACCGGCCGGACCAGGATGCCATCGGAGGTCCGGGTGATTTCGACTGTATCCCCTGGCATCCGAAACGCTTTCGGGATTCGCAGGGCCTGAGATCCTCCATGTTTGAAGAGTTTAGCTGTCGCGGTATTCATAGTGATACAGGTATCACTTCATACTCAAAAATCAAATATCATTACGCGGAGACGGTCGAGGCGCGGGTTCCTCGCTATTTCCAGTGGGTGATTGCCCTTGATCTTTGAAAAGGCAAAGTGAGAAGAGCTTTCTCGCAGACTCGATTCTCCCGCAGAGGGTCATTCTTCCAGTCCATTCACACAGCGGGAGCCGAGCCGCCGGGAGGCGTGCGAGACAGGCTGCCGACAGGCAGGGCAAAGCCTGAGAGCACGAGAGGGATCGAACCAAATGCCGCTCTTGAGAATAGCTTCCCCGAAGTTCAGGAGGTATCCGAGTTTCAAGCCGGTCAACCGCAAATAGGTCTGCACCTGCTTCTTATGGGCCGGCGAGATCCGTTCGACCGACTTGAGCTCCAGGAGACCTGGCCCAAGCTCCCGATGAACATTGATAGCCGCTTTGAGCACCTGCGTGCCAATGGCATTTTCTCTCATTCCCGTTGGAATCTCTGCGCCTGCGTTTGAAAGCCTGGCCGTTGGTTGAAAGCCCGGCCGTTGCTTCACATCCGTTACGGCACATCCGTTACGGCGCATCCGTTGCAGCTGCGCGAGTCTGTTTTTGTGACATTTACCCACCGAAAACAGCGAAGAGTCTTTCACCTTGGACGGAAAGGTACACCTCGTGGATCTTGAGGTTGGCGGTGGGCAAAGGGGTCATGGTCATGTTCGCCATTGGTGGGAAATCGATTCGATTTGAGCCTGCCGGGTCCGCTCCTTGAGATAGAGGCGATGCACGGCCGCGGTGGGTTTCACAGGGACGCCGTATTTTAATTGCGGCAATTCGATTTGGAGTTTTTCTAAGGCAAAAACAGCCGCGCCCCGCAAGGAGGCTTCCGGTTCGGAGTTGGCCCGGAGGGGTTCGCCCATCACATTGGCCAAACGCTGCAAAGCGGATCGAGAATTAAGGATGCCTCCCGCCACAATCCATTGGGGATGACCGCCAATCATCTCCGCGATCAAAGCCAACCGGAAATAGAAACCTTCGGTGATAGCCTGCAACATATCGAGGGCCGACGTGCTCTGTTTCAGTCCCACGATCACCCCCTGGGCCTCCTCATCCCAGGTCGGAGCCCTCGCCGTGGTCCAAAACGGCAACACCGTCAGCCCATGCCGGGGCGAAGGCCGGGAAGCCAATTGCTTCTCGATGGCCGCAGCGCTCGCGCCCAAATTCAACTCCCGGAGACACCAGGCGTGCAGATTGCCGGCATTACTGACCGCGCCGCCGATCAGATAGCGCCGGGCATCGACCCGATAGGCAAAAAGGCCGAACGGAGCCCTGGCGACGCGCCCTTCCCTCATGATCCGCAGGGCCGCACTTGTCCCCACATTGATGGCACCAAGACCAACCCGGTCGGCGCCGGACCCAAGGTTACTGGCCGCTCCGTCGCCCAAGGCCGGATTCCAGGGCACCCCCCGCCAGTCCGTCGGCTCACCCCCCAAGGCCTGCATCCGATCGGCCGAAAATCCGCACGCCTCCAGAATATCAGGATCCCAATCCAACTTACTGGGATCAAGGAGCCCGGTTCCGGTGGCCATGCCAAGCGCGCAGCGGGATCGGCCCGTGATCTTCCATTGCACCCACTCCGCCGGCGAGAGCCAGAACCTGACTTTCCGAAACAAGGCGCGATCGGTTCGCTGAAGCCATCGCAATTTCGCCGGCCAGAAGGAACTCCGCAACATACACCCCGTCGCCTGATGGACCTTTTCCTCGGAGAGCTCCTCCCGCAGGCGTTCGGCATCCGGGCGGCATCGCGAATCCGCCCAGGTGAAAATCGGAGTGAGCGGATTTCCAGCCGCATCGGTGCCGAGCAAGCTGTGCCAAAAACATGAAACCCCCACTGCCGAAAAAGTCTGACCTCCCGCAGTCGCGCCTTTGATACAGGTTTTGGTCTGACGCAGAAGTGCGGAAGGATCGATCTCCGCCCTTCCGCTCGCATCGGTCTTGAGCGCATATCCCCGCTGGGTTAGAGAACCGGGAACCCTCCGGCCCCCGGCGTCGAACAGCGCGGCGCGCACCGAAGAGGTGCCCATGTCGATGGCAAGAACGAGTGGTGTCTTCATGGAAAAAGATTGAAACCTGAAAATCCCGCATCTGGCCCCGGATTGCGAAACATTTTCCGCTTCGCTCCAGCAAAACCCCTCGTATGGTCTCCCCATGCCGTTGAAAGACACCCAAAGTGAAGCCGACACCCGCCAGTTGCCGATTGACCGCGTGGGAATCAAGGACCTGCGCTACCCCATTCAAGTCCGGGACAAGGGCGGCTCAACCCAGAGCACCATCGCCACGGTCCAGCTCACGGTCGATCTCCCTCATCACTTCAAAGGCACGCATATGAGCCGGTTCATTGAGGTTCTCGCCTCCCATGGCAAGATCCTCCATGTCGATACCATCCGCGCCATCCTCCATCAACTCACCCACCGTCTGGAAAGCGACTGCGCCCACGTGGACTTTGAGTTTCCCTTCTTCCTCGAGAAATTTGCCCCGGTCACCAAGGCGCCCGGATTGATGGATTATACGGTCCGCTTCCACGCCACCGTAAAAAAGGGGACTCTGGATTTCATCGTCACCGTCATCGTCCCCCTCACGACGCTGTGTCCCTGCTCGAAGGCCATCAGTGCCCGAGGTGCCCACAACCAACGCGGTCTCGCCACCCTGGCGATCCGTTCCAAAAAACCGATGTGGATCGAGGATATGATCCGACTCGTCGAAGATAGTGCCAGCAGCGAACTCTACAGCCAACTCAAGCGTCCGGACGAAAAAGCTGTGACTGAGCGCGCTTACGACAACCCCGTCTTCGTCGAAGATTTGGTGCGAAATATTGCCGAACGATGCCGGCAGGATTCCAATGTCACCTGGTTTCGCACCGAGGCGGAAAATTTTGAATCCATCCACAATCACAACGCTTACGCCCTGATCGAAAAGCCGGACGGACCATGAGTCCCAAGCATCGAACCCAACCTTATTCAATTTTCAAATTGGAGCGCGAACTTCAGAACAACCCGCCTTGCTTCTGAAGAGATTTCTGCTGCAATTCTCCAATCCAATGATTTCCCGCGATTTCGAGCAACTGGTGGACGCCCACTACATGGACCTCTACCGCTTCGCGGTCAGCCTGACTCGAAATCCCGACGACGCCAGCGATCTCACCCAGGAGGCCTTTGTTACCCTGGCCCGCAAGGGCGACAAGATCCGGGACCGCTCCAAGTGTCGCAGCTGGCTTTTCACGACCCTTTACCGCGATTTTCTCAAACAAAAGGAACGGGGCAAGCGCATGACCAGCATGGAAACGGAAGATGTCGAGGTCTGCGCCACTTTTTTCCCGACCGAAGCCCCACGCACGATCGATCACCACGAAGCAAGGGAAGCCCTCTTTGCGCTCGAGGATGATCACCGGGCCATTCTTTCGCTGTTCTATTTGGAAGATTGTTCCTACAAGGAAATCGCCAATCGACTCGAGATACCGATCGGCACCGTGATGTCCCGGCTTTCCCGGGCCAAAGACGCACTCCGGGCCCGATGGAATGATAAACCCAGCGAAGGAATAAAGTCGGACCCCTGACGCTCGTTATTGTAGTCGACTCATCTCATGAACACCGCACAGGCCAAAATTATTCTCAGCGCTCATCGCCCCGGCAGGGACGATGAGATTGCCGATGAAGACCAGCTCCCCGATCTTGAGACGGCCCTGGCCTGCTTGGAGACCGACCCCGATCTGGCCCTGTGGTTTGCCCACCAAGCCACGACCGACGAGATCATGCGCGAGGCGCTTCGCACCATCACGCCCCCTGACGATCTCCGGAATCGCATTCTGGCCGAAGCCAAAGTCACCCGCTTCCCCAAGTTTTCTGGCCCCCAATTCTGGCTGGCCGCTGCCGCCTGCGTGCTCCTTGGCCTCAGCGCATTTCTCCTCTTCCCACGGCAAAGCCAACTCAGCCCAACCTCCCTCGTGGCCCAAATTCCCGCACTCAATGCCCGGCACGACCACACCCTCGCCGTCTCCCCAGACGCCCTCGGCGAGATTCGCTCCTGGTTGGCCAAAAACGACGCAGCCTCAGATTTCATCCTCCCGAAGGGACTGGCTGACCTCCAGGGCATAGCCTGTGAAGTCGCTTCCATCGACGGCACCCAGGTGACCATCCTTTGTTTCCACATCAACGACAAACGCATCGCCCACCTTTACGTCGTCGATCGCTCCCGCCTCAAGAACCCGCTTGATTCCAGCGATCCCGCCTTCCTTCAAATCGGAGACACTGCCATCGCCACCTGGAGCGCAGGCTCTCATAGTTACTTTCTGTCAGAATCCGGGGATTCCAAAGACCTGGAGCGATTGCTCTAAACAAGATTGGAAGCCCGAGCCTCGTCAGCTTTTCCTATATCCTGATCTCACTGAAGAAAGCGAGCCCGAACAAGAAATCGGAGTGGGATGGAATAATTATCACGCAGAGACGAGGAGAACGGCTTAAATACAATAACCTCTCTGCGCCTCCGCGCCTCCGCGAGAGTCTTTTGGGTTCATCGATTTTCCATGGGATCAGGTTGTCTGAAACTCGTTGCGTCAGGAGGCACTCCGGGTATGCTTCGCACTCGTGGTTCGGTTCCTTGTTTACGGCATTCCCGTCATGCTCGTCGTCATTCTGGTGACGGCATTTCTTACCGTGATCTCGTTTTCCTCGGATCGGAAAAACGAACTCACCATCGGTTCCATCGGCGAACCCACCCGGCTCAACCCAATTCAATCTGCGGAATCCTCAGCCAGCGAAGTTCAGCAATTCATTTTTGAAAGCCTGCTTCATTTCGACGAGAATCTCGAAGTTGAAACCCTCCTGGCCGCATCCTACACCCAGAGCCAGACCACGACACTCAGGTTTCAGGACGATGCTTCCGCCGCCACCGCCCTCTCCCAGATCGAGGCCGCCCGGGACTCGTGGCCGCAATGGACACTGCAGGAGGGCCACGTCGACGGATCCACCCTCCTTCTCAAGTTTTCCCTCCCCGGCCTGGATGCCAGTGAAAGCATCTTCGCCCTCCTTGATGCCCAAGCCACCCTCCCTTTCACGACCTTGCGGGCAGAAACCGGCGGCAAGGCCCGCCAGGTTCTGACCGCATTTCAGGCTCTCGAACCTCCCCCCACCATTATACGCACCTGGTTCGATTACGACGCTGCCTTCGAAATTACCGTGATCGGGGACGGGCTAGCCTGCCAGACCCGCCTCGACGAGTTTCTTGCTGCGCAGAAGCTGACCGACGTCACCGCCAAGGTCATCGAAACCCGGCCCTTTCTCGCCGAACCCATGGTGAACTTCCTCCTCCGCAGAGATGTCCGCTGGCACGACGGTGAACCCTTCACCTCCCGTGATGTGGCTTTCACTTATCAGTCCATTATGGACGAATCCGTCGCCTCCCCGCGCAAGCCGGATTTCGATTTGATCCAATCCCTCACCACCCCCAATCCCCATGAGGTCCACATCACTTATCGCAAACCCTATTCGCCCGCCCTCAACAGTTGGATGATTGGCCTCCTCCCCGCCCACATTCTCAAGGACAAACCCATTGCCTGGTGGAACGACCAATTCAATCGCCATCCCGTTGGCACCGGCCCCTTCAAATTCTTCAATTGGAAAACCAACGAATCCCTCCGCCTCGTTCGCAATGACGACTACTGGCAAGGGGCCCCCTGGCTGGAAGCGGTTGTCTTCCGCTACCTCCCCGATCCGGTCTCGATCCGGATTGCCTTCATGACCCGCCAAACCGACTTTTGGGGCGTCGACCCCTGGGCCGTTGCCGCCTTTCGCGACGATCCCCGCTTCCAAGTCTTTCGCTACCCCGCCAACCAGTACAATTACGTGGGCTGGAATCTCCGCAATCCGCTCTTTCAGGATCTTCGCGTCCGCACCGCCTTCGCTCACGCCGTCAATGTCCCCGAGATGATAAAATACATCCTCTACGGCAACGGGGTGCAGAGCAACGGCATCTTCCCCCCTCATTTCTGGTTCTCTGATCCAGACCTGAAGCCGATCCCCTACGACCCCGCCGCCGCAACCCGACTTCTCGATGAGGCCGGCTGGGTTCCCGGCGCTGATGGCATCCGGGAAAAGGACGGCAAACGACTCGCCTTCACCCTCATCGTCAATCAAGGCAATGAAGTACGCAAAGACATCGCCACACTGGTGCAGGACAACCTCCATACCGTCGGCGTCGAGGTGGAGGTTGCGATCTACGAATGGGCCGTATTTATCAGTCGTTTCATTAATAAACTTGAATTCGATGCCACCGTGCTCGGTTGGTCCACCGGACCGGACTATGACGCCTACCAGGTCTGGCACTCCTCCCAAACGAATCCCGGACAGCTCAACTTCGTCGGCTTCGACGACCCCGATGTCGATGCCCTCCTGGCCCAGATCCGCCAGGAATATGATCCGGTAAAGATCAAGGCTCTCGCCGGACAAATCCAAAAAGCCATCTTTGAGGATCAACCCTATCTTTTTCTTTTCGTTCCGGATGCCACCTCGGTGATTTGGAAGAACAGTTTCCGCATCTGCCGCCCCGACGGCCAGGGCGGTTTCGTGGACACTCCAGTGGAGATCACCAAGGCCGGTTGGTCCTATTACATGCAATGGTTTTATCGTCCGGAATTTTCTGACAATCTGCCCGGAGGACGCGAGACCCTGCAGCCATGACCACCTTCATCCTCCGCCGCTTGCTCATCACGGCCGTGCTGGTCTTCTTCATCAGCATCATTTCATTTTTCATCATCACGCTCACGCCTGGCAGTCCCTACCCGTGGGGGGAACTCAATCCGAAAATTTCCGAGTCGGTGAAGGCAAATTTTCGTAAGCAATTCCATCTCGATGAGCCGATCTGGAATCAATATTGGTTCAACATGAGGGGGCTCTTCACTGGGGAACTCCGCAGCATCAAGGACGGTCGTCCGGTGCTCGAGCGCATCAGCGAGCGCCTGCCCGCCACCCTGGCCCTCAATCTCTGTGCCATGACGATTGCCCTCAGCTTTGGGCTCCTCGTCGGCGTCTATTCCGCCAAGGTCTCCGGCCAGTGGCAGGACACCTCTCTCTCAACCGTAGCGTTCGGTTTTCTAGCCATTCCGGAGTTTTGGGTCGCCTACCTTCTCATCATCGGACTCACGGCCGGATTTGCGGTTCCGCTCATGGGCACGGTCAGCCACGGCATCATCTTTCCCAATGCCATCGCCGCCACCCTCGACTGGATCTGGCATTTGGCCCTGCCCGCCACCATGCTGGCACTCGGCAGCATCGCGGTCCAATCCCGCTACGTCCGCGCCAGCCTGTTGGAAACGCTCCGCGAGGACTACATCCGCACCGCCCAGGCCAAGGGCCTCAGTCCGGAAAAGGTTCTTTACCATCATGCCCTGCGCAATTCCCTGCGTCCCCTCATCACCGGCATCGGCAGCCTCCTCCCGGCTCTGATTGGCGGGGCCGTCATTATTGAAACTATCTTTGCCTATCCCGGCATCGGAAGACTCGGCTACCAGGCAGTGTTGGAACGCGACTACCCCACCCTCGTGGCCCTGAACTTCATCACCGCCCTGTTGGTCCTGCTCGGCAATCTTCTGGCCGATATCCTCTACGCTATCGTTGATCCCCGCGTTCGCCTCGAATGAACCCTCCCGCCCAAACTCCCTTCCGCCGGGCGGTCAAACGCTTCCGACGCAATCGCCTTGGCATGCTCGCCCTCGTCTCCGTGGGGGGCTTGTTCGTCATCGCGGCCGTCTTTGCCATCCTCAGTTCCGCAGACATCCCCTTCCCCAGTAATCCCAACGCCACCAATCTCGAACGCAAATTACTCCCGCCAAATCCCATCAACTGGCTCGGCACCGATAATCTCGGTCGCGACCTGTTTTCGCGGATGCTCCACGGATCCTATATTTCGCTCACGGTCGGGTTTGTCGCCGTCACGGTCTCGCTCTGCATTGGCATCGTGATCGGCGCGGTCTCCGGATACTTCGGTCGGTGGGTGGACAATATCCTCATGCGGGTGGTGGATGCGGTCATGTGTTTCCCCACTTTTTTCCTGATCCTTACGGCCGTCGCCCTGCTCGGACCCAGCATGTTCAATATCATTATCGTTATTGGCCTCGTCAGTTGGACCGGTACAGCCCGCCTCGTCCGGGCCGAGTTCCTCACCCTGCGTGAAACCGAATACGTCCGGGCCGCCAAAACCCTCGGCCAAAGCACCCCGAAAATTATTTTTCGTCACATTCTTCCCAATGCCTTTGCCCCCATCTTCGTCACTGCCGTCCTCGGCATCCCCGCCGCCATCCTCACCGAAGCCGGGTTGAGTTTTCTCGGTTTTGGGGTCCAGCCTCCCCAAGCGACCTGGGGCAACATCATTGCGGATGGCAAAACCTACCTCCTTGACGCCTGGTGGCTCATCGTCTTTCCCGGGCTTGCCATCTTTCTCTCCGCCCTCTCCTTTTACCTCGCGGGGGACGCCCTCCGCCAGGCCGTCGAAACCCGCACGGAAAGAAAATGACTATGCCAAAAACTCTCCTCGAAATCCAAAATCTCTCGATCCGCTTCGCCACCGAAACCGGCCCGTTCGAAGCCGTTAAAAACATCTCATTTTCGCTCAAGGAAGGGGCCTCGCTCGCCATTGTCGGGGAAAGCGGGAGCGGCAAGAGCGTCACCGCACTTTCCTTAACCCGTCTCCTCCCCATGCCACCGGCCGAGATCACCAGCGGTGACATCCAATTTCAGGGGGAAAGCGTGCCCTTGATGAGCCCTCGCCGTCTGCGCGCCATTCGCGGCGGCGAGATCGCCTACATTTTTCAGGAACCTTCCACCTCGCTCAACCCGGTCTATTCCATTCGCAGTCAAATCGCCGAAGCCATCCGCCTGCACCGCCCCGAGGTGAAGGACGTCGATGCCGAAATCGTCCATTGGCTCAACACCGTCGGGATCGTGGATCCGGAAAAACGCATGCGCGATTACCCACACCAACTCAGCGGGGG
>CALBXK010000273.1 GCA_937890535.1 uncultured Spartobacteria bacterium | reverse complement strand
GCCCTACGGCAATGCCATCACCACCGCCGAACATGCGATTGCGATGATGTTCGCGGTCGCGCGCCAGATTCCCCAGGCCAACGCCTCGACCCATGCCGGCAAGTGGGAAAAGTCGCGGTTCATGGGGGTCGAGCTCTACAACAAGACGCTCGGCATTCTCGGCATGGGCCGCATCGGGAGCGAGCTCGCCCGTCGCGCCATCGCCTTTGGCATGCGAGTCGTCGCCTATGACCCCTACCTTTCCGAAAGCAAGGCCCGCAGCCTCCAGGTCGAACTCGTCGAGGCCATCGACGACATCCTCCCCTGTTGCGATTTTCTTACGATGCACATGCCTCTCACCGATGAGACGCGGCACATGCTGGATGCACGTCGCTTGGCGATCTGCAAGAAAGGCATCCGCATCGTAAACTGCGCCCGGGGCGGACTCATCGACGAGTCCGCGCTTGGCGAAGCACTCATTTCCGGCCAGGTGGCCGCCGCCGCTCTGGATGTTTATGAAATCGAACCGCCGCCTGAGGACTTCCCCCTCCGCTCCCTGGCCAACATCGTATTCACTCCCCACCTCGGGGCCTCCACAGCCGAGGCTCAGGAAAATGTCGGCATCGAAATCGCCCAAGCCATCCGGGCCGCACTTCTCGACGGAGAAATCCGCAATGCCGTGAACATGCCCAGCATCGACGCCAAGACGTTTGCTCTCGTCAAACCCTACCTCACTCTCGGTGATAAACTGGGACGCTTCACGGCCCAGATGGCACCGAACCGCAACGACCGGATTGTCATCACCTATGGCGGCAGAGCCAACGAGCTCCCCACGGATGCGATCACTCGCGCCATTCTCACGGGCTTCCTCCACCACGCCGGCGGGGAAGAAGTCAACAGCGTCAACGTCCGCACCATGGCCTCCACCCTCGGCCTCCTCGTTGAGGAAACCAAGAGCAGCGAGCAAACCGATTTTCGAGAGTGGCTCCATGTCACCGTCTGGAGCGGCGAAAACCAGGTGTCCATCGGCGGTACATTTTTCGGGGCCAAGGACGAACCGCGCATCGTGCGCTTGAATGGCCGGCCCGTGGAGGTCACTCCCAACGGCGTGGTTCTTCTGCTGGAGAACAATGACGTGCCCGGCATGGTCGGCAAGTTTGCCTCCATCCTCGGAGCTCATAAAGTAAACATCGCCAGCATGTCCCTCTCCCGCATCAAGGCCGGGGGCCACGCGCTCACCCTGCTCAACCTCGACAGCCCACCCGACGACGCGGTTCTCGCCGACCTCCTTAAGGAACCCGACATCATCTCGGCCCGGGTGGTCCGCCTTTAGTCGCTGTAAATAAATAAAGGCAACAACCTGGCTGGTTCTTTTGGCCTCTGGCTGGGTTGCGTCTCAGTCCCAGAGGGCTTTGGCTATGCTCCTTCGGCGCGCCTTGCCAGAAACCAAAACTTCTGCGCCATCTTGCCGCCTTTATTTATTTACAGCTCCTGAGACCACAGATCGCCGGAATCCGGCTCCGAACCGCTGGCTACTGGATGAGACTTTCGAGGGAGGGATCCGGGGCCGCTCCCAATTCGGTGGCCTTGATGTAATAGTGCTTGGCCAATTCCATAAGCTGAGGCTCCGTCGTCGCGTAGAGAACCGCTAGATTGAAGTGGGCATCCGGGTAAGCTCCGTTGAGCTCTATGGCCTTTTTGAATTGCTGTTCGGCCTCCTCGCGCTTCGAACCTTGTCCGAGGCAGACCCCAAGATAATTATGAGCCACCGCGTCCGCGTCGTTCAGAGCCAAAGCCTGGGTCAACGCCTCGGTCGCCTCCTCGATCCGGCCCTGGCGGCTGTAAAGGATTCCCAGGTTGGTGAAAGCAAAGGAATCCTGATCATTGATTTCGACCGCCTTCTTAAGAGCAACCTCCGCGGCGGCCAATTTGCCCGCCTCGATCTGGACAGCAGCCAGATTCGAGAGCGCGAAATAGTTGTTCGGCACCCGGTCCACAATTTCCTGATACACTTTCTCAGTTCCTACATAGTCCATTTTCTCAAACAACGCCTTGGCCTGAACCACCATTTCACGAACGTCCTCCGGAAGGAAATCCGAAGTCGCCGCAACGGCTTGCCCGCCAGACTGTGGTCCTCCAACCGGGACGGATTGCTCTCCCGAGGTGGCCTCGGGGGGAGTCGCCTTGGGTTTGACGACCGCCATGGTCACCGTAAGAGAATTCGGATCCGGCTCATTCAGGAGGGCTACTGGCTCCTTGAAAAGTGTCCGTTCCGCCGGAGTGAGATTGAGGACCGGAGCACCCAAGACCTCTAGCTGGCGGGTGATAACGTCGGATTTGATCTCCAAACTCGCAATTTCCTGCTCCAGGCCTTTCCGCGCTTCGTCCCGAAAAGTCTGACCCTTGATCTGGCGGAGAATGATGCCACGCAACAATTCATTCTCGGTGGCGAGTTGCGTTTCTTCCTGGGTCGGTTCCGGGTTGAGTTTAACTTCAGCAAGACTCCCGGAGGTCTCGTCTAGCTGTTTTTTTAAGTTCTGGATTTGATCCTCGGAGCCGCTGAGTTGGGCCTGCGCCTCCAGCAACCTGTCATTGACACTGTTCAGATCACTTTGAAGCTCAGCAATCAGCGCATCTTTTTCCGGAGTCGGAACGTCACGCTTTTTCTCCACCACGCTCTCAGCTGCGGCCAGACGTCTCACGAGGGCCTCTTTCTCCTCCACCAGCCGGCCGTGTTCTTCCGCACTGACCCCGCCGCTATCCGCCGCCGCCAGAGCTTCCGAAAGCGAGGAATTTTCCGCCTTAAGTCGGTCCACCTCCGCCTGACTCACCATGTCCTTCGTCGCAAAAGTCAGGTCGTTCTTGAGTTTCTCGTTCTCCTGGGTGAGGAGATCGATTTTCTCGACGCCTTCTTCGACCTCCTTTTTCCCTTGAAAAATAGCGACATCTCTTGCCGCGGCTAGCTGAGTACGCTCTTCCAACAGATTCTCACGAATCCCGTCGCTGGTTGAGATATAGGTTGCGGCCCGTTCCAATTTTACAAACAAGCGCTCATTCTCCTCCCGCAAGACCTCCCGGTCTGCCTCCACATCGGTCAGCTTCTGCAGCAGCCCCACCACCCTCTTGTCAAACTCCTCCCGAATGCTGGAAAAATCATCACTGTCCTTACGAGTATTCTCCAAGGTGGCGGTCGCCTGAGCCAACTGTGACCTGAGATCCACCACGGTGACCTTGGTCTTGTCCACCTCCACCAGGGCACTCAGCAATCGAGCATTCAAACGCTCATTTTCCTGCCGGGCATTGGACAATTGGTCCCGCAACTCCTGCATTTGATCCTGGGCTGAATTCGAAGTCCGGCGTTTGGGAGTTCGTGTCTGTCGGGAATTCGAAGCGCCGCGAGGCGGACGAACACTCACAACCGGGCTGGTGGAAATGACAGGTTCCACGGAACGTCCCCGATCCGGCTCCGGCAATTCCCCTTCAATCGCCTCCGCACGGGGAGGAAGATCGGCAACTTCGGCCTCCAGGCGGGTGATGTTCTCCTGGGTCTTCTTTAAACGATACTCCACCACGAGCGGCTGCCATTCTGGCGAATTCTGGCTAATATCCAACAGAACCTCCCGGACGGACTCATATTTTGCCAACGCTTCGTGCAAGCTCCCTTCACCCACCAGCTTGTCAGCCGTCTGAAAATTTTGATAGGCGACTAAAAAGCGATCCGAAGCGTCATCAGCATACGACCAAGATGGCGTCGCAAGCGACGCCACAACCAAGATCATCAGCAGAGCCAGACGTTGCATTTTTAGAAGAAGAGGGGGAGGTTAATATCGTTGATTTCTTAGCTAAGATCAAGTCCAATTCCGCCGGACGGCAGCCCATGCAAGTTCTCTTCCGCGAAGAAGTTACAATCTGTTCACA
>CALBXK010000272.1 GCA_937890535.1 uncultured Spartobacteria bacterium | reverse complement strand
ACGTTCCGGCGCTCAAACCGTCAGAGACGGCTTGCTCAGAAAATTGACCAAGATTTTTGCCGGCGCGATTGACGTGGATCATAGCCATGGAGTGCTGCTAACAGCTTCTTGCCGGCCAGTCAAAGCCTTGACGGGCTGGGGGAGGTCCCAAACAGCTCGCAATAGTCAATTCTCTCCTTTTGACATAAATGAAATGCGCCGTTCTACGTAAATGAGTGCATTTTCGCGTAGGAATGGGGCTCCCTTCTTCTTTCGGGCGGACTTCATGCTGGTCGCCGCCATGAACCCCTGCGCGTAGGGGTATAGATGACGCCGCTTGGAGCATAACGCCCCGAGAAGACCCGTGGAAAGCGGAAGGAGCAGGGAGATGAGCCGTCATGCTTGCAACGGTTGCAGGCTTCCGAGGCCGGGGATTGAGCGTTTAAGATAACCCCTTAGGCTTCCTTAGGCTTAGGCCATTTGAATGGGAAAGGATTGCAAATATCACTCTATTTCGATCCAAGGAGACGGCCTGTCTCTTTGTCCTCCTCATTTGGGGTTACTTCCGGTGGTTCCTGAGCGCCCGCATCAGCGGCGCGGCTTTGCCGCGTCCGGCTGTATGCGATTGTTAGAGGCCGATTTCAATATCATCAATTTTCCAACCGTTCTCGTTTACCATTTTTATCTTTTGGTTTTCTTGCGAAGACGATTCATTTCCACAAATGTCTTTTTGCGAGTATTCGAGAATGGCAATGTTAGCATCAATAACTTCACTGACCAGGGTGATTTCTTTGCACCTAGCAACCTCCCTCGATACATTTAAATAAACCTCAATCACCTCGGTATGAGATTTGCCCATCTGCTTCATGTATTGCGGGAATTTCGACTCGACTTCTTCTTGTTTTCGCTTTGAGTAATACGCCTTATCTTCTTCGAAGCTAAGTCCGTTTATCACTTTCATATTATATTCGTCGTAAACTTGACTAGGCGATTTCTCAGAAGAGCATCCAATCAGCTGCGAAATAATGAACAATAAAATTATATATTTAGCTGGTTTCAAATTAGTTCTCCTAGGCCTCTAACCGTATTATTGAGCCGCGCGCGGCATTTGTGGGTAAAATGCCGCGCGCTGTATAACTCCTACAAATGCGGCGCCGAAGTGTAGAGTTCCCCGCCAGCGTTTCATTGCGACATTATGGACTCCAAAACCCTCAAACAACAGCAAAAAGTGGATTTCAGTGGACAATTCAATCCTGATTTTGCCCTGTTGGCACGTCTGAGATGTAATTCCGCCGCCACCAATTCAGGCTCGCATTGGGAATCCTCGGTTGTCCCGCTGCAAAAACCTTCGACAATTTCGGTGGAGTTTTTGCTCTCGGAAGCTCCGGAAGATCGAAGAAGCTGTCGTTCATTGATGGACCTCACGCTTTTTGGGTGGTCTGATAGGTCGAGAAGGTCTGGAAGAAACCGAGTCACCCCCACCGATTTTTGGTTACCGGGCGAACGCCCGTTCGCCCGGTAACAAGACGTCGTTTCCGCTACGCCTTTTGAGTTTTGCTATCGTCAAAGGAACAAACGTCCCGAAATATCAGCCGTCACCCGACGGCGGGCAGCAAATTAGCACTGAGGCCTCGATCCACGGAGAGGCGGCCGCCACCAATCCCTGTTAGAGCAAGCCCACAGGCCATCAAAACCAGCGAGTACTCAATGGCCGCAAAGGAACCGTCTTGGGTGTAAAACAGGGTGCCCGCCATGAGCAGAACAACAGACAGTCCGGCCACGCGGGTTAAAAATCCAAAAAACAGGGCCGCCGCAATGATCAATTCGCCCACCATGATCACCGCCACAGCAGGGCCTGGGAGATTGGCGCCGTCCACACTCGCCCAGAGCTCGAGGGTTTGTTGCCATCCATCCCCCCCGAACCATCCGAACGCCTTCTGGGTGCCATGATAGAAAAAGACCGTCGCCAACGCCATCCGGAGAAAGAAGGGGGCAAAGCTCGCCGGGGTCGCAAACAGGGAATACACCGGGTTCATGGACACGCGTGGACGCTATCAAGCCTTTCGGGAATCCGAAAGCAAAAGTGTGTCGCCTCCTCCCGCCTCGTGGACATAGGATGCGCACCGTGAAAAACCGACCGCTTTGGGCCCATGCTCTGCCCTTTCTTGCCTTCATGCTTTTCCTGGCATTCGACTCCGTTCTTACGACGGTATTTCAAGACAGCGGCATGCTCTGGTTGGCCCAGCCCAAGTATTGGATCTACCCACTGCAAACCCTGGTCTGCGGCGGCCTGGTTGTCTGGTTTTGGAAAGAATATGATTTCGGATCGGTTCGGGCCTGGCCGATGGGGGTGTTGGCAGGCCTTGTCGCTCTGGTTCTTTGGGTGAGTCCCCAGGCCTTTTTTGAGTTTCCGCCTCGCACCGGGGGGTTCAACCCGGATCTGTTTGCCAGCCAGCCCACCATCTATTGGCTCAACTTGATTGCCCGCTTTGCGCGGATGGTGATCGTGGTTTCCCTCGTCGAAGAGATTTTCTGGCGCGGGTTTGTCATGCGCTTTCTGATCAACGAGGATTTTAAAAAAGTGCCCTTTGGTGCCTACACCCCGTTGTCATTTTTCGGCGTAGCCATCCTCTTTACGCTCGAACACGGAATGTCGGACTGGCCGGCTGCGATCCTGACCGGATTGATCTACAACGGCCTCGCGGTGCGGAGCAAGAGCCTCTGGGCCTGCATCGTGGCGCATGGCGTGACCAATTTTGGTCTCGGCCTTTATACGGTTGCCACCAAACAATGGGGTTTTTGGTAAAATGAAAATTGGATTTGCCCAGATTGACGCGACGGTTGGAGATATTTCCGGCAATTGTGAACGGATTCTCCGTGCCTACCATGCCCTTGATGCGGCCGGCGCCGACATCGTTCTGACTCCCGAACTCGCCATCTGCGGCTATCCCCCGCAGGACCTGCTTTTTAAGTCCCGCTTTGTGCCGGAGAATCTCTCCGCTTTGGATGGCTTGGAAAAAGAACTTCGTTCTGCGGTCCTGGTGGTCGGGTTTCTGGATCAAAACCGGGCCGCGCAGGGAAGGCATTTTCATAATGCCGCCGCCGTCCTGGAGCCCGGCACGGCCGCCCGCTTTGTGCACAAGACCCTTCTTCCCACCTATGATGTCTTTGACGAAGCCCGCTACTTCGAGCCCGCCACCCAGATTGCCCCGGTCCTCATCAAAGGCCGGAGTTTTGGGGTGACAATTTGCGAGGACATCTGGCCGCACACCCATCTGCCGCGACCGCTCTATGCCTCCGATCCACTGGAGCGGCTGGCCGCCGCCGGAGCCACGGCCATCCTCAACTTGAGTGCGTCTCCGTTTCAGATGGGAAAACCCGCCGATCGTCTGGAGATGATCACTGAACTCGCCATCCGGCACGGTCTCCCCATCCATTACTGCAACGCCGTGGGGGGCAATGATCAGTTGGTTTTCGATGGGAACTCGCTCTCGGTCAATGCCTCTGGAAAACCAATCTGGCAGGGGGCCGCTTTTGCCGAAGAGACGGGATTGGTCGATGAGGAGGCCCCGGCACTATCCGCCCTGAAAAACCGGGCCCCGATGCAGGACCTTCAGGAGGCTCTGACTCTCGGACTGCGCGATTACATGGGCAAGTGTGGATTCGCCAGCTGTGTGCTTGGGCTGAGTGGAGGGATCGACTCGGCGGTCACCGCCGCGATCGCTGTCGCGGCTGTCGGAGCTGAAAATGTCACCGGTGTGGCCATGCCTTCGGACTATTCGTCTCAGCACAGTGTGGACGATGCCCTCGCCCTTGCAGAGAATCTTGGGATTAGGTGCCTGACTGTTCCTATTCGTAGCAGCTTTGCGGCCTTCAAGGATCAAATGCGGGACGCCTTCGCCGGACGGGAGGAAGACCTCACAGAAGAAAATATGCAGGCCCGGCTGCGGGGACTCACCCTCATGTCCCTTTCGAATAAGTTCGGTCACCTCCTCCTCACCACCGGTAATAAAAGCGAACTCGCGGTCGGATATTGTACCTTGTATGGCGACATGTGTGGAGGGCTGGCCGTCATTTCCGATGTGCCGAAAGTGATGGTTTATCAATTGGCCCGCCATATCAACGCCTCGACCGAACTGATCCCGACCCGCACCATCGAGAAGCCGCCCAGCGCCGAGCTTCGGCCGGATCAAACCGATCAGGATACTCTCCCCCCCTACGAACTCCTGGACCGAATCCTGGCACTCTATGTGGAGGAGAACCTCTCAGGCCCGGATATCATTGCTCAGGGTTTCGAACCGGAGACGGTTCGCTGGATTCTGCGAAAAGTGGATCTCAATGAATACAAGCGCGCCCAAGCCGCACCGGGCCTGAAAGTGACCGGTCGCGCTTTCGGCATGGGCCGACGGATGCCCATCGCGCAGAAATTTGTGCCCTGATTTCCCTTTACCCTAAAAAAGCAAAAAGAGGTTCACCACAGAGAAGGGTGCTTAGAGAAAAGCGGAGCCTCGATTGCGACCTGCTTTACGGGTGACATTCCACAGCGTGTCACGATTTTTGGATGTTTTTTTCTTATCCATTCTCCCTCTGTGATCTCTGTGTCCTGTGGTTCATTTTTTAGCCGGGAGCGGCGATCGGACCCAAGTCTAGAGGAACGGCATGGTCGGGAAGCGACCGCGAAGAATTTGATCGCTGGGAGCTTTGAGCCAATTTTCCAAGACGGTGGCATAGACATTGCGAAAATCCACATTGTAGATCAGATCGCCCTTGTCGAGTTCTGTGAGACTGGGCTGCTGGCCATAGAGGCCGGGCTTGACCCCGCCTCCCATGACAAAGAGCGGGGCGGCCGTACCATGATCGGTGCCGCCGCTGTTGTTTTCCGCCACGCGACGTCCAAATTCGCTGA
>CALBXK010000271.1 GCA_937890535.1 uncultured Spartobacteria bacterium | reverse complement strand
TCCGTTGCAGCTGCGCGAGTCTGTTTTTGTGACATTGACCCACCGAAAACAGCGAGGAGCCGTTTCTGCTTTTGTAAGTCGCTTTCCATTTGAAAGCCTGGCCGTTGCTTTGCAGCCGTTGCAGGTGTCTATTAGTGTCCATTAGTGGTTTTATTCCCGTTTTTAGGTTTAACCATTTCCCCGCTGTGATCTCTATGACCTCTATGGTTCATTTCTGTTTTAAGGTTTGTGAAGGCGGCGTTGTTCACCCCAACGGTGAGGGTTTTCGCCGGAAGGAAATGCCCGCAATTCCTTCCCTCTGATTTGAAAACCGGGCCGTTACTTCGGAGGCGTTGCAGGAGCCTTTTCGCCCTTTGCGTTTTCGCCCTTGCTCCGCTTCGCGCCCTGGGTTGCAGCAGGTTTCGCGGTCTCGCTGGGTTTCGCCTTTTTCCCGACGCTTTTCTCTGCGGTCACGAGTTGTTCCAATAAGGAGTTGATGCGTTTGAGCATGGCCTGGGGATCCTCCATCAAGCCAGCGGAGATAAGGGCATTGTCGTAGAGTTGCTCGGCGATTTGTTTCGAAACTGCCGGACGGGCCTCACGCGCCCCGTCGAGACCGACCAGCATGGGATGGTTGGGGTTGATCTCCAGGTTGTGTTTGAAAGGATTTTCTCCATCGCGATTCATGGATTTCATGATACGCCGCATACTGGAAGTCATCTGAGCGTCGCCTTCCACCACGGCGGCTGGGCTGTCCACCAGGCGGGTCGAAGGCTTCACCTCATCAACCTTGTCGCCGAGGGTTTCCTTGATGAAATTGCAGAGCAACCGCACCGCGGCCTCGTCGAGTTTCGACTCGGGAGCCTCCAGGGCGATCTCGGCTTTTTCAGCCGCCACGAGTTTTTTTCCATCAAATTCGCGCAGGTGATCCATGACGAACTCATCCCAGGGATCATAGAGGAACAAGGCTTCGAAGCCCTTCGCCTTCAGGCCTTCGTAATAGGGGCTCGCCAAACAAGCCCCCCGGTTTTGACCAATGAGGTAATAGATCTCATTCTGCCCCTCAGGCAGACGGGAAACATAATCCGCCAGCCCGCAAGGCGCCTCGGCCACCGAGGTCTCGTATCTTAACAATTTTGCCAGGGCGTCGCGATGGGCGAAATCACTGACAATTCCCTCCTTGAGGAAATGTCCAAATTCCTTAAAAAACGTCGTGTACTTTTCCGCGTCCCCTTTGGCTTCTTCGTCGAGGAATTTCAAGAACCGACCGGTCAGAACCTTGTTGAGTTTTTGCAGAAGAGCGGAGTCCTGCATCGTTTCGCGGGAGATATTGAGCGGGAGATCCTCGCTGTCCACCACGCCCTTGAGGAAGCGCAGCCATTCGGGCAGGAGTCCCTTGGCTTTCGATTGGATGAGAATTCTCCGACAATACAATTGCACCTCCAACTCGGACTTGGGCATGCCGGGACGCTCCAGACTGCGTTTGGGCACAAAGAGGAGGGCGTTGATGGCGAGGGGCGCGTCGGCACTGAAATGGAACCGGTATTGGGGTCCGTCGATGTCGTGACCAATGAACTTGTAAAACTCCTCGTAGTCCGAGTCAGTGAGTTCCGATTTGCTCCGGGTCCAGATGGCATTGATGGTATTAACCGCCGTGCCATTGAGTTCGATCGGGAACCCGACAAAATTCGAATACTGCTTGATGATCCCTTCCACCCGACTGGCGGTGGCGTATTCCTTGTCATCATCCTTGAGCGAAATGACGATCTTGGTCCCGCGTGGCAGATCCACTCCAGCTTCGATTTCGTAGCTGCTGACCCCGTCTGAGGTCCACACCCAGCCAGTATCCTCCGGCTGATGGGAGCGGGTGTAGACAGTCACTTTCGTCGCCACCATGAATGCCGAATAAAATCCAACTCCAAACTGACCGATGATATTGGGGTTTCCGGCATTTTCCTTGATTTGCTGGAGGAAGGCCTTCGAGCCCGAATGGGCAATGGTGCCCAAATTCTCGACCAACTCGTCCCGCGTCATCCCAATCCCCGCATCCGCAATCGCAATAGTGTGGGCCGTGTCGTCCGTATTTACGGAAATCTTCAACTCGCGATCCGGCTCAAAGATTGGCGTCCCCGCCGCCTGCAAAAAACGCAATTTTTCCGTGGCATCCGCGGCGTTGGAAATTAACTCCCGGATAAAAATCTCCTTATCCGTGTACAAGGAGTGAATGACAATATCGAGTAATTGGGCGATTTCCGCCTGAAAGTTGTGTTTTTCCGGTGTGCTCATGAATAAAATTTGGGAGCGAGAATCTGCCATGAACTCCCGGCCGGGAAAAGCAGAGAATTTTTCAGGGTCAAGGGAATGGGCAATCAAGAGGGGTCGCAAGAAATCCCTCGAAGAGCGCCGGTCCCTCGGCTCCTGGTCACTCGACCCCAGCCTCAGACAACCTGATCCCATGGAAAACCGCTGAGCCAGAAAAACTCCCGCAGAGGCGCAGAAAAATTATGGAACTGAAGCGTTTGAAAGCCTGGTCGTTGCTTCGCGCCTCTGCGGGATGATTATTTCGTCTCACTCCGATTCCTTATTCAAACCCACTTTCTCCAGTGAGGTCAGGAGTTCTGGGCCTTCACCACAACCTCGGTTTTCACCGAATTCGCAATGAAGCAATAGTCATGGGCAAGGTGATGGAGTTTCTCGGATTCTTCCGGAGTGGGTCGCTTGTCACCCCCGTAGGAAATTTTTGGGTCCAAGGTGACCGTGGCCACCCAGGGAATCCCTTTGTCCGTTTTTCCCATCGTGCCGGTGGCAGCATCTTCGTAGGAGGCGACCAGGAAGCCCTGGCTCGCCGCGACATGGAGGAAGGTGAGCATATGGCAGCTGGCGAGAGAGGCCACGAAAGCCTCTTCAGGATCAACGAGAGCAGGATCCGACCAGGGTGCGGGCACGACTGAGGGTGTTGGCGAAGCAGAAATTGTGGCCCCTCCGTCGAAAGTCCAGGTGTGGGTGCGGGAATATTTGCCCCGGAGAAAATCCTCCCCAGTGTTTTCCCATCGAATGGTCGCAAGATGTTCAGCCATGGGAAAACCATAGCCGAGCCCGTGGTTGAGGCAATCATTCCGATCGTCGCCTTCAGCTTTCAGCTTGCCTCCACTTCGTTTCGGTTGCGTTGCCTTTTCCGCCTCCCGCCTCCGCTGCAACGGATGCGCAGCAACGGCCAGGCTTTCAATCCCCTCGGGCTGTCCTCCAGACAGGCTACCCAAAACGCTCCCTCGCCTTGTGTTCCGGCGAAACATTTTGTAACCCTTTCCAGGCCGCGCTACCGCGCTGGTTTACCGATTTTAGCTTTTTCTTCCTCCATGCTTGCCGTTTTCCTCCCTCTGCTTCTGGCCGCGACTTCGCTGACCAAGGAGGCCCCTACTCCAGAGATCTCACCGGTTCCTCTCCGCGTCGTGGCAGCCAACCTCACCTCGGGGAACCATCAGACGTATTCCCCGGATAATGGCAACCACTCGAATCCCGAAGGAGCCGGAGCCCGCATTCTCAAAGCCCTCGCTCCCGACGTGGTTCTGATTCAGGAGTTCAACACCACCGTTCCCGTCCGGCAATGGATCAATCAAACCTTGGGACCGGAGTTTCAATATGTACGGGAGGCTGAGGAGAAAGTGCCCAACTTCATTCCCAACGGGGTGATCAGTCGCTTTCCCATCGTGGATTCCGGCGAGTGGGATGACCCCACCCAGACCAATCGCGATTTTGTCTGGGCCAAGATTCGTTTGCCCAATGGAAAATTCCTCTGGGCCATCAGCGTCCACCTCTATTCAAAAAAACCTGCGGTGCGTGCCAAGGAAGCCCGCGCCTTGGAAAAAATGATCCGTGCTGTCATTCCCCCGGAGGACTTGATGGTCTTGGGGGGCGACTTCAACACCCGCAGCGAAAACGAAAGTTCCCTGGATATTCTGGACTCACTGTTTCCTGATCCCGACCCCGAACCGGCCGACAGGCTGGGCGACTCGGATACCAATGCCAAGCGCAATTCTCCCTACGACCGAGTGCTGGCGGACGCCGAATTGGACCCCCATGCGGTGCCTGTCGTCATCGGTGGACAGAATTTTCGCGGCGGCCTCGTCTTCGACAGCCGGGTGTTCACCCCTCTGTCCGTCCTGCCACCCGTCCAACCCGGGGACAGTGCCACGCCCAATATGCAGCATATGGCGGTGGTGCGGGATTTTCTCATTCCCTGACGAAGGACCTACTTGGCGTCAAAGGCTTCGGGATGATCCTTGCGGAGTTTCGCCAAAGCGGCGGCGGCTTCCTCACGAGGGACGAGTTTTCCAAGCTCTGCGACGCAGTTTGAATAATGCACCACCGCGTAGCGGAACTGTCCGGCCTTCTCCAATTGTTGGGCTGCAATATAGGATTTCACCCCTTCCTGCATGTGTCCGGTGCGGGCGCATCCCCCCCCGGAAACGGAGGAATAGACGGACAACAGGGTGTAAAGACGGGACCAGTCTTTTTTCTCATAGGCCTCCACGGCCAAACGGCGAATAAAGGAAGAAAACCCCTCGCCCTTCCGGGGCAATCCCAAATCCGGCAGTTCATTGGCAGCCGCCACGGCCTTGAGGCGCAGATCATCGGCGAGCGCCTCGATCTGCGGAGTGTACGTGGTGAGGTGCGAGGAACTGCTGGTGTCGGTAATGACCCGGGCATAGGCCCCGGAGGTAAATTTCTCGTTGAGGCGGACGAGCGCGTTGAGGCTATTTTGCAGGGCGTTGGCCATCCGGCTTTCGATGCCGGAAGTCACTGAGGCGAGATCCGATAACACCGCGAGAGCCGCCGCCGCATCGTCCGGGGTTTTCACTTTTGCCATCGTTTCTGCGATGACGCGGGCCACCGGGGACGCGTTCTTCCCGGAGGCGTCGGACTTCATCATCGCAGAAAGGAGGGACTGATATTTCCCGGCCACGGCGTCAGCGCCAAGCAATTGGTAGGAAGAGGTGTTGCGCCGCAGATTTTTGAGAGCCTGCAAGGCAGATCCGTATTCCCCCATGGCCTCGGAAGAGAGAACCTCCCGCCAGCTCTTGATGAAGTTTGTGGCCCGGTTGACCCGTTCGGAAAGGATCCGGTTGGCCCGGTCACCATTGTTCAATTCGTAATCGCGAAATTCCTCAAGTTGGTTTTGGATATCCACGGTTTGCTCGGGTGTCGTGGCGGCCGCGATCTGCGCGGCGGCCTCCTTGAGAAGTTTATCCAATTCGGCCGTCTTCCTCGCGTTTTTGGCGGCCTGTTCTTCCTCCAGAGCTTTCAGCAGTTCGGAAAGCGAGACTTGAATCTGTTTGTTTTTGGTCCGAGCCAGCCAGCGTTTCAAGGTGCGTACGGACTGATCGTAGTTGCCACTTTGAACATAGGACTGGAGGGAGCTGAAGTTGTTGCTGAACTCGCGGTATTCGCCCGCAATGGCGAGCAATGAATCGCTGGCGGTCCCCATGGCCGAGGCCGCCGCAAATTCTTCGCCGACTTTTTGCAGACTCTGAAGTTTGGAATCCAGATCCTGCCCGGGCAGGGTACAAGGGAAGAAGACAGCCACGATGAGAACCAGCGGGAGAAGAGATTTCATGGGCTCTATTTTGTATCCGACTCCGCCGAACCTGGCAAGATGGCGGCCATCACCCGGCCACCGCTTCGGTTCCAGGGCCGGAGCAATTTTTAGGCGCTCCTCCTCCTTTCGCTAGGCGAGTGCCGGAAGGGCTTCCTCGCGATCCCGGGCCGGTTCCTTTTCGATCTTGGTTCGATCGCGGGCGATGAGCATGTACACGGCGGGCACCACGAAAAGGGTGAAGGCGGTGCCGATGATCATGCCGGTGACGAGTACCCAGCCGATGCTGTTGCGGGCGCCGGCGCCGGGCCCGTTCGCAAGGATAAGCGGAAAATGACCCGCCACCGTCGCGACGGAAGTCATCAGAATCGGACGCAACCGAATCGTCGAGGCCTCAATGATGGCCCCGAGTTTGTCGCGCCCCTGGCCTTGGAGCTGATTGGCGAATTCCACCATGAGAATTCCGTTCTTGGACACCAAACCCACCAGGGTGATGAGACCCACCTGACTGTACACATTCAGAGTGGTGAACCCGAGAAACGGAAAGAGAAGGGCGCCTGTGAGGGCCAGCGGCACGGAACCAAACAAGACGATAAACGGATCGCGGAAACTCTCGAATTGAGCCGCGAGAACAAGAAAAATGAGCACGAAGGAAAGAGCAAACATGCCGAGGAACTTATTGCCTTCGACCCGCAACTGGCGGGACTCGCCCGCATAGTCAATGACAGTGTCTTCCGGCAAAATCTCCGCTGCTGTTTTTTCCAGAAAGAGCAGGGCTTGGTCGGCGGTTACGCCGGGGATCAGGCCGGCCTGGAAGGTGACGGAATTCAGTTGCTGGAAGCGTTTGATTTCCCGGGGTTGGGCGGTGGTTTTGAGCGTCGCAAAGGTGCCGAGCTGCACATTTTCCCCATTGGGTCCGCTGACGTAGTATGCGAGCAATTGGTCGGCGTTGAGGCGATCCTTGCGTTTGACCTGGGGAATGACCTTGTAGCTGCGGCCGGCATTGGAAAACCGGTTCACATAGTTACCACCGATCATGGTGCCCAAGTCGGCTCCGACCGTTTCAAGGTTCACTCCCAGAGCCGCCACTTTGTCCCGATCGAAAACAATTTCGGTCTGCGGCTTGTCGTATTTCAGATCCAGATCCGAGAAGGTGAAGAGCTGGCTTTTCATGGCGACCGCTTGCAACTCGCGGCCATAGCGAAAGAGCTCATCCGGTTCGGCAGTCGAACCGATAACAAACTCGACCGGAAATTGGCTGCCCCCGGGAAGCGGCGCCGGGGTGGTGACAAAGACCTGCACACCGGGGATCTGCGAGATCTGGGCCCCGGCTGCAAACATGAGCTCGTTAGAGCCACGCTGGCGTTGCTCCCAAGGCTTGAGCACCATTCCGGAGAATCCAACACCAGCGGACGTTCGCTGAAAAACGTGATCCGCTTCCGGGAAACCCGCGAAGACATCGTAGATGTGTTCGGTATAGAGGGTGGCCTGATCGATAGTGGAATTCGCCGCCGCCAGTACAATGCCAAAGACAACGCCCTGATCTTCCGTGGGAGCGAGTTCTTTGAAGCGATTTACAAAGAGAAAAAATGGCACCCCGAAAAGCAGCACCACCAGCAGAGCCATGGTGTAAATGACGGGGCGCATCGCCATCGCCGCCGTAAGCCTGCGGCGATAGGCTTCCCGGAGACGATCAAAACGTCGATTGATCCAACCGGCAAATCCCCGGTCGGACATACCCTTGCGGAGAAGCTTCGATGACATCATGGGGGTCAATGTCAGCGCCACGACGCCGGAGATGATCACCGCACTGGCCAGGGTAAAGGCAAACTCCCGGAACAACGCCCCAGTGAGCCCGCCCTGCATTCCCACCGGGGTATAAACCGCCGCCAATGTGATGGTCATGGCGATGATGGGGGCAAACAATTCCCGGGCGCCCAAAACGGCGGCATCATAGGGAGAGAGCCCCTCATGCAAATGGCGTTCCACGTTCTCAACCACAACAATGGCATCGTCCACCACCAGCCCCACCGCCAAAACCACAGCAAGGAGCGTGAGCAGATTGATGGTAAATCCCGCCGCCAGCATGAGAAAAAACACTCCCACCAGAGAGATCGGAATCGCGACGATGGTAATGAGAACGGACCGCCAGGATCCGAGGAAGAGAAAGATCACCACGATAACGATGGTAAGCGTCTCGGCCAGAGTCTTGATCACATCCTGAATCGCGCTCTCGATGTAGCGGGTGGAATCATAGGGAATTTCCGCAAGCATGCCGGGCGGCAGGAGTTTGCGGATGGCGGGAATCGATTCCCTCACCTTGCGCACAACATCCAGCGAGTTCGCCGAGGGCAGGCTCCAAATCCCGATGAAGGTGGCGCTCTTGTTATCAAAGCGCACATCCTCTTCGTAACTTTCCGCACCCAACTCGACGTCAGCAATGTCGCCCACCCGCACAATCACATCTCCGGTGCTTTTCACCACCAGTTGCCGAAATTCCTCCGCAGTCGTTAGCGAGGTGTTGGCCACAAGGTTGACGGCCGTCATGCTCCCCTTCGTCGTCCCAAGGGCGGAAAGATAATTATTGCTCGCCAGGGCGTCCCGCACTTCGGTGGGAGACAGCCCGTAGGCCGCCATCCGTTCCGGCTTGAGCCAGATCCGCATCGCAAAATTTCTCGCTCCCAAAATGTCGGCCCGTTGGACGCCAGTGATCGAGGATAACTTGGGCTGGACGACACGGGTGAGAAAATCGGTGATTTGGTTTTGATCGAGTTCTTCGGAGGAAAAGCTCAAATACATGGCCGCGAACCGATCGTCGGCATTCTGGATTTCGATCTCCGGGGCCTCGGCTTCCGGCGGCAGGTCATTGCGAACCTGGGCCACCTTGGCCTGCACCTGAGTGAGGGCGGCATTGACGTTGTAATTCAGTGTGAGATGGACGGAAATCGTACTCAGCCCCTGGGCGCTGGAGGAGTCGATATAGTCGATCCCATCCGCACTGGCGATGACCCGTTCCAGCGGGGTGGTAATGAAACCGCGCACGAGGTCGGCATTGGCACCCACATACGCTGTGGTGACCTGAATCACCGACACATCGCTGCGGGGATACTGGCGCACATTCAGAGAACGAATCGACTGAAACCCGGCAATGAGGATGATCAGATTGACGACCACGGCCAGGACGGGCCGCTTGATGAAGATATCCGTGAATCGCATCTCAGCTGTCCTTTGGGGTCGGACTGGGGTCGGCTCCCACCTGAATCTCATTATTCACGATCACCGCCTGCTCATTGCGGAGCTTAAAGGTTCCGCCACTGACGATCTGATCCCCGGCCTGCAAGCCGGAGAGAACCTCAACGAGATCGCCCCGGGTCGCGCCCAATTTAACAAACTTTTGGTCCACACCAGTGTACGTTTCGCCTTCCGGATTCTGCATCTCCCTGACCACATACACCGAATTTCCATAGGGCGCGTAATCCACTGCTGAAGCGGGAATGGCAAGGACCGCATCCCGCTCGGGCAACAGAACCTCAGCCCTCACAAACATCCCGGATCTCAGCTTTTCTTGGGGATTGGCCAGGGTCGCCTGAACACGAAGGTTGCGGGTGGCCGGATCCACCTCGGGATCGATCGCGGAAATCTTGCCTTCGAAAAACTCTCCCGGCAACCCGTCGGCGCTGACCCGAACCGCTCGCCCTTCGACCAACTCCGAGAGGTTCTGCTGGGGGGTGTTGAAGTTCACGTAGATCGGATCCAAGGATTGCAACGACACCACGGTGTCGCCGCTTTTCAGGTACTGACCCTGATTCACGAGACGAATCCCGAGGATTCCTTCAAAAGGAGCCCGGATGGTCTTGCGATCGATTTGGGCCTCCACCTCCTTCACCAAAGCCTCGGCCTGCTTGTACTCCGCCACCGTCGAATCATAGTCGGATCGCGACGCCACCCGCTTTTTGAGAAGATCCTCAATGCGATTGAAATTGGTCCTCGCCAGCTCCAAACGCGCCCGGATCGCATTCAGTTGAGCCTCTTCCTGGCGGGTGTCCAGCATGACCAGGGTATCTCCCTGCTTCACCGCGGTGCCGGACTTGAAAGCAATTTCCTTCACAATACCCGGCAGATCCGTTGAAACCATGACTCCATGCACAGCCTCCACCGTTCCCACCGAGGCGAGAACCGGCTGCCAGCTGGCGTTCTTTACCGTGAAGGTAGCGACCGCCGGGGGCGGAGGGGCAAATTGGGCTCCCATCGCCATCGCTGCGTTGATCTGCCGCCACTTAATGAAGGCCAGGGCACCCCAAACCAATAGGACTGCCCCAATCATGAAAATAATTTTTTTAAGCATAAAATTTGCGAATGGTCAGTCCGGTCAGGGGACCACCGGGCTGACAACAGCCGATTGGATTTTCGTGAGAAGCTTGACGAGTTGATGCCGCTCTGGCTTGGAAAGAACGGAGAAAATTTCCCGCGACCATGTCGTCAAATGGGGCCGGACTTTTTGCAGGAGCGCTCGCCCTGCGGGCGTAAGTTTCACATTCGAAGCCCGGCGGTCATGCGGATCCGGGGCTCGAACCACCTGTCCTGCCCTCACCATGGTATCGATCAATCCCGTCACCGTCGCCCGGCTCACCTTCGCCTTATCCGCCAGTTCCGACGACCGCATGCTGTGGCTTTCGGCACCATCGAGAAGAATCAGAACAATCAAACGCGCCTGATTCAATCCATACCCGGCCAGAAATTCCCCCTCGCTCCGGGAGACTCTATCACCCGTATGCAAGAGATTCATTAAAACCTCGCAGATGGAGGGATCTGATTCCGAATCACCAGCCGTGGCCTCTTTGAGGCACTCGTACCGCGGGACTTCTTTAAGCAAAAAATGGGGCATACGACCCAATAAGTTAATGCCGTTAACTATTTTGTCAACAAATAATCAGGCGACGTATCACTTTTTCGATTGCGGAGCGTGGATTGCGGACTTCGGATTGGCTGTGGGTGCGAAACGATACCTATCCAAGATCCTCGCCGCTGAGCACTGGCAAGCAGCGCCAATCACTCGCCCTCGGCGCGAAACCACTCGGTGTGGAAAAACTCGCCGGCGGGCTTGTCCACCCGTTCATAGGTGTGAGCCCCGAAGTAATCCCGCTGGGCCTGCAGCAAATTGGCGGGCAAACGCTCGCTGCGGTAGCTGTCGTAGTAAGCGAGGGCGGCGCTGAAGCCCGGTGCCGCCACCCCGTGGGCGATGGCGGTCTGGACAGCCGTCCGCCAGTTGGCCTGGGTTTTTCCAATGATGTCCCGGAAATACGGATCAAGAATCAGGTTTTTGAGATGGGGATCCTTCCGATACGCCTCGGTGATCCGATTGAGGAAACGAGCGCGGATGATGCAGCCTCCGCGCCAGATGGAGGCAATTTCGCCAAAATTCAGATCCCAGTTGTAGAGTTTTCCTGCCGCACCGAGTTGCACAAATCCTTGGGCGTAGCTGATAATTTTCGAGGCGTAGAGAGCATCCCGCACTGCGGCGATGAAGGCCGTGCGATCGCCGGTGAACGCCGGCGTCTCGGGCGCGGGAAGTTCCTTGCTGGCCGCCACCCGCTCGTCCTTGATGGAGGACAGAATGCGGGCCTCGACGGCACTGCCGATCACGCTGAGCGGCACGCCCAATTCCGTCGCATGGCTCACCGTCCACCGGCCGGTGCCCTTTTGCCCTGCCTTGTCGAGAATGACATCGACCAGGGGTTGACCGGTTTCCGGATCCTTCTTTTCAAAAATTTTGGCAGTGATTTCGATGAGGAACGAATCGAGATCCCCCCGGTTCCATTCGGCGAAAATCTCGTGAAATTCCTCAGCCGTCGGATCGATGGTGGCCTTGAGAATTGCGTAGGCCTCGCAGATGAGCTGCATGTCACCGTATTCGATGCCGTTGTGCACCATTTTGACGTAGTGACCGGCCCCGTCCGGTCCCATGTGGCGGCAGCAGGCTTCCCCTTCGGCGACGGCGGCAATCTTGGTGTAGATCGGCGCCAGGGCCTCCCAGCCTTCCTTGGATCCGCCCGGCATAATACTGGGCCCCTTGAGGGCACCCTCTTCACCTCCGCTGACGCCCACTCCAAAAAAGTGGATGCCTTTTTCCTTGAGAGCTTTCTCGCGGCGCTGGGTATCGGTCCACAAGGAGTTGCCACCATCAATAATGATGTCGCCCGGCTCGAGCAGGGGGATCAGCTGTCCGATAACCGCATCCACCGGCCCGCCGGCCTTGACCATGATCTGGGCCTTGCGAGGCCTCGCCAACGAATCGACAAACTCCTCCATCGTCGTCGTCGGCACGATCTTTTTTCCCTTCGCACGATTGGCGGCAAATTTTTCTGTGACGGATGTGGTGCGGTTGAAGACGCTGACCTGAAAGCCCCTGCTTTCCATGTTAAGTACGAGATTTTCGCCCATTACGGCGAGGCCAATCAATCCGATGTCGCTTTTATCCATGATATATGATGTGAAAGAGTGAGTCGGACAAACTAGGGGATCACACCACGGTAGGCAACCGACAACTTGCAGCCATGAATCTTCCCAACTCGCTCACCCTGCTCCGGCTCGGCATCACCGTTTTCTTTGTTGCCAGCCTCACGCTCGTTTATCCATGGCATGCCACCGTGGCATTGGCCCTCTTTCTGCTGGCGACTTTGACCGACTATCTGGACGGTGAGATTGCCAGAAGGAAAAATCTGATCACCGATTTTGGCAAACTCATGGATCCCTTGGCTGACAAGGTGCTCACCGCCTCGGCCTTTATTTGTCTCATTCCTCTGATCCCCAACGGGGCCCTGCCGGCCTGGACGGTGATCATCATTATCAGCCGGGAATTTCTCATCACCGGATTGCGTCTGCTCGCCAGCTCGAAAGGAATTATTCTTCCAGCCGAGAAACTCGGAAAACACAAAACCGCCTGGCAGATGGCCGCCATCATATTTTTTCTCGTCCAACTCAGTGTCGGAGAGTTTTTTCCGGATTCCCCTTCCACCTTTTCGACCATTTGGAGCTATGGCGGATCCGGATTTGTCACCATCACGGTGGCGCTCACCATCTTTTCCGGACTGGCCTATTTCTGGAAAAACCGCAGCCTGCTGACAGAGGAGTGAAGAAAAACCTGAAACTTGAAAACTGATACCAAATCGCAGAAAAAATATGGATTCTCACGCGAAGATGCTCATGCAGAACCTCTTCTTCGTGTCTTCGCGCCTTCGCGTGAGTCACATTATTTGGGGAAAGTGGTATGAGACCTGCTGCAACGGATCCGCAGGAACGGCCAGGCTTTCAAAGCTGAGTTGGGAGAACCCTATACACCCGTTGATCACCACCCATTGCTCCGCTCCGTGCGAAGCACGGCACCCGGGCGCTTGCGCCCTATTTCAACTTTCAGGTCTCAGCCCTCAGGTTTCCACTATCTCACCAGAAACTCTGAGGCACTTCGACGGAATCGCCGGGTTTCAAACGAATATCCTTGGTGGGGTCGACTCGTATTTCCTTGATATTGTGAATGCTCACACTCCCGTCGCGTAGGAGACGTACTTTCTTCTGATCGGCGTATTCGGTAAATCCGCCACAGGCCGTGATCGCAGAAAGAATGGTGAGATCCGGGGTAAATTCCACGCGTCGCGGGCCTCTCACATCGCCGCCCACATTCACAAATCGGGCTGCGGAGGCCACATTGACCGTCACGGTTGGATTGGAGTAAATTTGGTTGCTCCGATAGGCGTTTTCAATGGCCTGTTGGAGGGCGGATTGGGTCACTCCGTTTGCCTTAATTTTTCCGATATGAGGCAGATTGACGAACCCCTCTCCATCGACCTGATATTGACCCGAGATTTGCGAGATTTCCTCCTGCGGAACTCCTCCGAGACGAATATCAATTTGCTCCCCATTGCGCAACAAGGCCCCCTCCGCCCACACCGGGGTCGTCGAAACCATGGCCACGGCCAATACCCACACCAACTGCTTCAATATTTTCATCAATAGGAGTCCTCCCCGTGGGAACGTTCTTCCCCGCTTGCGACCGCCGCCACCTTTTTCTTCGGCTTGCTCTTGCCTTTCTCGGTGCCCGGTTTCTGGTAATAATAATTGTAGTAGCTCGTGTAGTACTCGTAGTGCTGATCGTGGCGCACATCCACATTGTTGAGCACGACCCCGAGGATATTGCCGCCCACATTGAGAACAGCCTGTTTGACCCGTTGGAGCATGGCCCTTGGAAAGCGGCGGTGCTGCACCACAATGATGGTTAAATCGATCGCACTGGCGAGGACGGAGGCATCGCTAACGCCCAAAATCGGCGGCGAGTCGAAAAATACGATGTCGAAACGGCCTTTCACCTCTTCGATAAACTCCATCATGCGCTGCGAGTTCAAGATCCCGACGGCGTCCACGGGAAGATGACCACTGGGGAGGAGGTAAAGGTTATCCACCGATGTCTGCATGACGACTTCCTCGAGGTCAATGTCGGTGGTGAGATAATCGGTTAGCCCGATCTCATTTCCGACCTCGAAAATCCGATGCTGGGAGGGACGCCGCAAATCCGCATCAACGATCAAAGAAGAATATCCCCCCTTGGCAAAGGTGAAGGCAATATTGGCCAGGGTGGTGGATTTTCCCTCGCCGGTCCCGCCACTGACGATCGTAATGGTGTTGGCATCCGGGTTCTTGCGGTTGAACTCAATGTTGGTCCGCATGATCCGGTAGGCCTCGGCATCCGGATTGTCCGGGGGCTCATTGACCAGCATCGAAATATTCTTGGGCACCACCGCAAGCACCGGCACCTGCAGGAATCCCTCCACGTCCTCCATCGTCTTCACACTCGTGTCCAGGTATTCGATGAAGAACGCCAGACCGACACCAAAGACCAAGCCCACCACCACACCCAGGGCGATATTCAACCACACCCGGGGACGGGAGGGAAATTGGGACGCTTCGGCCATTTCCCAGATCATGGCGGGATTCTGGGGCATCGTCCGCTGCATCCGCTCGGTGGATAACTTGGTCTCCGCCGCCTCCAAAAGCCGCTTGGCCTGGACATAATCCCCCTTCGCTTCAAAGTACGGTGAAGCGAGTGTTTTCGCGTCTTGCTGGGTTGTCCGGGCTGTTCCCAGACTGCCCTCCATACTCTTAAGACCCTCTTCGGCGATTTCCAGGTTGGCCGCCAGGGTCTTACGCAACACTTTAATCTGATTTCGGAGTTGCTGATCCATGACCTCTTTTTTTGCGGCCAGCGACTTCACTGTCGGATGATTCATTCCGAGGCCGGAACTGAGGAGGCGGGCTTCCTCCGAAGAGGCTTCCTGGAACTGGGGAAAGACCGCCTGGATCGTCGGATCCGTGATTTCCAGAGTCACCAAGGATCGCATGATTTGATCATCCGTCAGGCCGTCGACGAGCTTTTGTTTGGCCCGCAGGGTCGCTACACCCAGTCGCATGGTGCTCACCTGCTGTTCGACCGAGCGGAGAATCTCCCCCTCAAGCTGGGTGGCATCTTCCATCCCTTCGGGATTGAGATCACTGATGCCATTTTCAATCCGAAGTTTGGCCGCGACCGCCTTGAGCTCCCCTACCTTGAGCTCCTGCTTGTTCACTTCATCCTGCAATTGGGCCAGAGAACGATCCACCCATTCTTTTTGCTCCGCGATGCGCTTGCGCTGATACTCCTCCGCGATGGCGTTGGCGATTTCCGCGGCCTCCTTGGCATCGGTGCTGAGGACACCGATCTGGATGAGGTCGGTATTGCGAATCTCCTGCATGTTGATCATTTTGCGGATCTTGAAGTAAGCCTGCTCTTTGGAACCGAGGCCCCACCGTTGCATCAACCCCAACTGGTCAATCACCGGATAAAGCATCTCCTTCCGTTGAATGATCTCGAATTGGGTGGTCAAAAAACGCGGGTCCCCTCCCTGCCCGATTCCTTGGGCGAAGACCTGCAGGTAGGTGTCGTTTTGCCGCAGCTGCATCGTGACCATGGACTGGTATTGCTTCGGCATGAAGTAGGTCACCACGGCGGCGGTGATGACGACCAACAGGAACACAAGGATGATCAGCGGCATGCGAACCCTGAGCACCCTCCAGTAATCTAAAAAATGCAGTTTAAGCTCGCCGCTGTCTTCGTTCATGGGTGGCTAATAAGGATACGGAGGGATTGACCGGAGTCAACCAACAGATGGAAGGTTTGAAGCAGACCGGGAAGGGGCGTGCACTTGCTCAGAACGAAAAATTCGCTCCGACAAAGGCGATGCTCCGGTTGTATTCCCGTCCAGTGAAGCCCGGCGCAACGTCAATCGTGAACTGATACCCTGCGTTCAAGGAAACGAGACGGTTGACCCGGAAGTTCAATCCCACGGAAAAATTGACGATACTTTCGGTATACGATTCGATGACCCCGCTCTGGTCATAGTAGTTCGCCTGATAATTGATTCCCGCCGTGGCTCCCAAGCGACTGTTGATCGCATGGCTCAGGGTTAGCCCGGTCCGGAAGGTCTGGCGCTGCGAGACATCCGTGAGGCCGGATTGCTCGGTGCCGTAGCGCATATTCCATGCCAGAGAGGAGGCGGGAGCGAATTGGTAGCTGAGGGTGCTTTCCATGAAGGGGCCAAGGTAGGTGGAAGAGCCGTCGACCTCGTTGTTATTGAAATTCAACTGGGCGCCCACCCGGAGATTCCAGAAGAACCGCGGGTTGAAAATCTGATCAAACCCCACCAGGAAATAGTTTCCAAACTGATCGAGATCCGCCTTGTAGTAGGTGATGGCATTGGCGCGGTACTCGAGCACCAGAGTGGTCTTGGGTTTCCAGAGCCAATTGATCGACTGCGCCAATGTTTGGCTGATGTTGCCCTGGGTGTCATTCAGCGCCTGCTCAAGGTAATACAAGGCGGTGAAGTTATAGGAGGTCACCGAGGTGATAATCTCGTTCCACTGGTAGGCGGCGGAGAGGGAGGTGTTCGAGTAAAGGTAATCCCCCTCCTGGCGATTCGGACCCCCAATGA
>CALBXK010000270.1 GCA_937890535.1 uncultured Spartobacteria bacterium | reverse complement strand
AAGCGAGCCGCTTCGCGGGAGAGGTGAAGCGGCTGCAACGGATTCGACGAAGGCGGAACGGCCAGGCTTTCAAATATCCAGGCATCCTCCGGCCAGGCCGAGGGATCGGGCAGGGGTTGCGAATGATCTTGCAAACGGGTTTGCAGAGTCATTCGCAACCGCTGCCCGGAATCACAACGTGATTCGTCTGGATTTGAAAGCCTGGCCATTTCGACAGGGTCGAAGCCGTTGCAGTCCGCCCCAACCCTATCGGCAAAGCCGACCAGAAAGCACCGGGCCATTGCCCAGGTGCCATGAGTGTCGATAAGTGGTTAGAAAATCCTCCGCTTGGGCGAACATCCCAGGTAAAAAGGAGTCATGGAAAATTCCATTCTTCAAGAGGAAGGCTATCAGTTAATGGGAGCTGTCTTTGAGGTTCACCGAGAGTTGGGAGGTGGGTTGGCCGAAGAGATCTACCAGGAGTCACTGGAACACGAACTGGTCGCACGTCAGATTCCGTACCAGAGCAAGTCGCCGATAATGGTGACCTACAAAGGCACCCGGCTGCGAAGGGAGTATTTTCCCGACCTCCTCGTCCACGGTTCGATCATCGTGGAGCTGAAGGCCGTCAGGAACCTGCTTCCCGAGCACGAGGCGCAGATCTTAAATTATATGAGAATCACAAAAATGCCCGTCGGCTACCTGACCAACTTCGCTCCTTTGGATCGGGTAGAGTGGAAACGGTTTGTGCTGTAATCAAGGCGAAGAGAGAAGAAACCACTCATAAAAGGCAAAATGGGAGGCATAATAAAGCGAGCCGCTTCGCGGGAGAGGTGAAGCGGCTGCAACGGATTCGACGAAGGCGAAATGGCCAGGCTTTCAAATATCCAGGCATCCTCCGGCCAGGCCGAGGGATCGGGCAGCGGTTCTGGCTGATCTTGTAAACCAGTTTACAGAGTCATCCAGAACCGCTGCCCGGAATCACAACGTGATTCGTCTAGAGTTTCCGTCCCAACCCTATCGGCAAAGCCGACAAAAAAGCACCGGGCCATTGCCCAGGTGCCCTTAGTGTCGATAAGTGGTTAGAAAAATTCCCTATCTCCTGCTCCCCGGTCACCTATGTCCTGCTCTGAAAATCCGGCCCGCCGTGGAGGCGTAACCACTGGACGGTTTCGGCAATCCCCTCCTCCAAGGAATACGGACCTCGACCGAGTTCAGCAAAGGTCTTCTCCATCGGCACCGGGTAATCGCTGGTCATGCTTCGATAGCGGGAAGACGTGAGATAGAAGGGCTTCCCGGTCCCGAGCGAAATCGCGTCCCCAGCGAGCGCGATGAGCCGCAGCAGCGGGCGGGGAATTTTTGGAGCGGGACGCCCACAGAGCGCTTTGCAGAACCCACTTGCCCAATCGAAAATGTCTGTCACCTCATCGCTGACATAGAACGTTTTTCCGTTCACTTGATCTTCCGGGAGTTCCAGGGCCCGCAATATTTGCCAGACGACATTGCCGACATAGCCATAGCAGCGTCGGACCGGCACTCCTCCGGGATGGAAATAGAGGCCTTTGGCAGCGATGCGCCAAAATTCGGTGGGATAGCGCACATGCCAGGCTCCCCAGACATTGGTGGGCCGCACGAGCGTCCAGCAGCAAGCTAGATTCGCCTCACGGGTGAGTTTTTCGGTGATGACCTTGCTCTGCCCATAAACCGTGTGCGGAAAATAGTCGGTGTCAGACTCAGGGAGACGGCTGGGACCGGCTACATATTGCGAGGATACAATCAGCGCCCGCTTGACCGATGGCGACGCCTTCACCGCAGCGAGAAAATTCGTCGTGCCCTCCGTATTGACCCGGTAGTCCTTCTCCACCGTGGTATTTTCATCGCAATCCGTGCGGGCGGCGACATGGAGAACGATATCGGGGGCGGATGCCTCCATGGCTTCGCGCAGCGCGTCGCCATCCAGGATATCCCCCTGCGTCCAGTAGGATTCTTGGGTGGTGTCCCGCGGAGCCGTTCGGTCGAAATTCGTGACGGTATCACCACGTTTTAGGAAAGCTTCAACGAGATGTGTGCCAATGAAACCGCTGCCACCGGTGAGAAAGATGTTCATGAAAAGAGAGAAGAAACCACTGAAGAAAAGTATGAATTATGAATTATTTTGCAACGGATCGGGCGTAGCCCGAACGGCCAGGCTTTCATATGAAAGGCAAAACCAGCGCCTATCTCTTTGGGTCCTCATCTAAAAAGGTTTTGGGTGAAAGAATAGGAATCCCGAGAAAAGGATGCAGGTCCAATAGGTCGCTGTCTCCTGTAATGATGGCATCGGCTTGACCATTGATTGCCACTTCGAGAAACTTGTCATCCTTGTGATCGCGACAGGCTCGGATCGGTCGAAGGATGGCAATTCGAATGGCGACGCGACCCAGTAATTGGAAGAACGACTCCCGTTCCCTGCTGGACAAATATCGATCAAACTTGGGGCGGGAGAGAACATCCGCCAATTCCTGCAAGGTGGGGTCTGAAACCAGCAAGTCTCCAGAAGATAGAGCCTTTTGAACGGACAGGAACGGAAGAGAACCCGGAATTAATAAGTGGCTGATGAGGGTGTTTGTATCAACAACCCAGCGACGGCCGGCGATCATTTTTCGCTGAGCATGTTAGTGAGGCTGTCTTCAGTGAGCCCGGCTTTTTTAGCCCGATCCCCCACACTCTGACAAAAATCCATGAATTCCGACCGGTTAAGACCGCGAAGTCGGTCATATTCCTGAGTGGAGAGCAAGACGGCCGCAGGGCGATTGTGCTTTTGGATAAGAACTGGCTCCCGCTGAGCGGAATCCAAGACTTGGCCGAAGTTCTGCTTTGCTCGATTGGCTGTGACCGATGTCATAATTCATCTAAATTAGATTAATTGGATGAAATGTCAACAAGCTTTGCCGGCGTTGCCCATATCCCTGTGGTGAAACTTTTCTTCACCGACGCTCTTGCGGCTGGAACGGTTGCGGATTATCATCACGAACTCACAGTGCCATGGGACTTTTTGACACCATTCATTTCAGGCCTCCTCTAAAGTGCCCGGAGTGCGGGGCCTTGAAGAGTGAATTGCAGACGAAGGAATTCGGGAAACCATGTCCGACTATCGTATCGGATCGATCATCACCATGGCTCCAGTTTATAGCGGAATCATTAAGGAGTTCTTTTGGTGTCAAGATTGTCACAAAGCGGGGAAGGATTCCAATTTTCCTGTGTATCTCGTCATTTGGCATTCCATTCTTGTTGCCGCCGAGTGGGACACCGCGACAGCCGAACTAAAACTTGTGGAAATAGACCGCCTGGATCTGATGGGCTGGCTGGATGAAGCTCAGTTGAAGGAAAGGCGGTGGAAGGCCCGCTTCTGGAGTCTCTACAACGACATCAATCGCTGGCAGGAACATCTGCGGGAACAGGCGACTCCAAAGGAAGTTGATCCAGAAGAAAATTCCCGCCGTACACTTATGCGCGAATTTTTTTCCTTTCCGCCAGAAATCCTGGAGTCTCCCGATCCCCTGGCCGCGCTTCTTGAGAGTCACAAATCCGAAACGAAAAATGAGGAATCGGAGCGGGAGTAAACGATCCCCGGAGCAAGCTTCGAGGTATCAGATCCGTCGCGGTGGATCGATTGCATTTATTAGAAAGCCTGGCCGTTCCTACGGATCCGTTGCAGGTGGTTCAAACAGAGAAATCGTAAATCACGGCTCCATCAATTTGAGTTGCGGAAAGACCTTTCGAAAATCCCCGGCGTTGCGCGTGAGCAACCCCTGAAAACGGAGCGCAAAAGCTCCAATCAGCATGTCGGCGATGGGGCGTTTCGGGACTTGATGAGTCTTTCGTTTCTGCACATGTTGGGTCCAGGCCGCACCGGCGTTTCTGGTGTCTTCCCATTTCCAGATTTCCCGCGATCCGACGCCCAAACCAGAAAGAAATTCCTCGGCGGGACGGACCTTTCCCGAAAAGGCGGGAGCCAGTTCGACAAAGGTCACCGGGCAAATCACTAAACCTTCGGTCCGCTTGGTCTCCAATAGCTTTTCGGATGCCAAAGCGAAATCGGGATCATCAAGTCCAATATCCAGAAGCAGGCAGGTATCAACAACCCATCCCATTAGTCTTGCTCACCCTCGCGAAGTAAGTTCATCCATCCCGACGTGGTCTTCGGCCGATCCTTCAGGAACGGCTTCATAAATCCTCGCATGGACCGCCCATCGGACTCACTCAAACTCTGGACCACGATGACACGGCATTCTTGGTCGGAGACTTTTTCCCAGCACAATGCCTGGCCGGGCTTTAATCCGAGCTCTCTCCGGATGCAAGCGGGCATCGAAACCTGTCCCCGTTCCGTCAAAGTGGTTTGCATGCTGTCCATTGAAGAAAAATATCATGTCGATCTATCATGTCAACCCGAGCGATTTGACAGTACGTGCTGGCTCTTGACGACCTAGAAAAACCGTTTTGGCTCCTCCCTCCAGTTGATATTTCCGTAGAGGACTCGCCGGATATCAACGCCTTTGTCGCTGGGTTGGTAGAAAACCAACCAGCGATTGAACGGAGGTGGCAGCACGAAAAATCGTATGCCTTTCAAAGCGCGGTGTTTGAAGTCTGCAGCAGGCCCCATTTCCGGGAATTTGGACAACTGCTCGAAAGTTTCAAATGCGGCATCAAGAAAATCGCGGGCAGCCCGCTCGTTGTCGGCAGCAATGAAATCCCGGGCGGCAATCAGGTCGTCATCGGTCTTTTCCGACGCCTGCCAGCTCACGGCTTCAGCCCATCATAGATGCGCGCCTTGCGTTTGGCGGTCATGGGTGAGGAAGGCCCGGCCTGGAGCAGGAGGGACTCAAGTTCTGCGGCATTGCGGAAGCTCGCCCCGATCGGACCATGTCCCTGCGTCACAGCATCGAGCAGGGCCAGCGCCTGATGAATCACCTCACTCTTGTTCGACGCACGACCGGAGCGGATGTGCCGTTGGATGATCGTTTCATAGTGAGTGGTGTTCGTGTATCCCATGCAGGCAGTCTCCAACTATTGGAAAATGTTGTCAACAAAAGAGGGCACAGTTGAGAAGAGGCGAATTGACTCAAATGAAATGACACCGGAGGAGTCATGAGTGGAGGGGCAG
>CALBXK010000269.1 GCA_937890535.1 uncultured Spartobacteria bacterium | reverse complement strand
TCGCCAGAGACCAAAAAGCCGCATAACCCTTGGAACTTTGGCGTCGTACGCCCAGGCGGGTAGAGCGTCGCATTTTTATCTTTACATACCCCTTTGTCACGAATACCTTCCACCCGGATTCGGAAGGCTGAATCTTTGGCGGCAAAGGCTGCCACACCTGAGCGGGGGTGTAAGCCCGAATCATTGGCGGTTCAACCGCCACGCCAGCCGGGAGTGTAGGAAGCGGGCCAAAAACCGCACACGCACCTACCGGTTCGCCATACCGGGGCGATGGTCAGTTGGAACCGGTCAAGCGCGGTGGGCAACCACCCAGTCGCGCGCCGCAGAATTAATGCCGATTAAAACCGCTGGGCAAATTGCCCGGCTTACGTGGAATGTTGCTCCCATTCCGGCCAAAGGGTCAAAAGATGAGCAGTTTGTTAGAGATAGAGAAGCGGCCAAGTTTTTGGCCATTGGATTGAGAACTTTCCACGGCCTAGTTGCCGATGGAAAACTGCCCTCCTACAAAATAGGCGGCAGTCGCCGTTACCGCAAAAGTGAACTCGCCGCCGCTCTGGTGCGCGAAAGTTCGGTCGAGGAGGTACTTCGATGAAGGCCTCTAGCACAAAGCAACCTGAGGCTATCCTCCCCAGTCTAGCCACCAAGATCAACAAGATCCACAAGGCGGCCTTGGAGGGCTACAGGAAGAGTCTTTCCGCCGCCATGAAAGCTGGCAACCTCTTGATTAAAGCCAAGGGGGCTTGCAAGCATGGTGAGTGGCTACTTTGGCTCAAGGGGAAATGTTCCGGCATCACTGACCGGGAAAAGTTCGTAGAGGCATTCATCGCTTCGCGCACAGAGGAGGCCGGCAAATGACCACCACCACCCCGCCGCCTTCACCGTGGCAGAAAGAGCAGGAGGCCAAGGCAAAAAAAGAGACCGCCCCCGGTGAA
Organism: uncultured Spartobacteria bacterium; assembly: GCA_937890535.1. Classification (GTDB taxonomy): domain Bacteria; phylum Verrucomicrobiota; class Verrucomicrobiia; order Chthoniobacterales; family Terrimicrobiaceae; genus CAMASH01. The sequence goes on along the minus strand of CALBXK010000269.1, from coordinate 4,337 downwards.
AAGGACAGCCCCACTGTCAAGGGCTTCCTCGCCGAGCCGCCTCCAGGCGTGAAAGTCTTGGTGGACTCGGGTGGGTGGGAGGACTTCCTGGTGCGGGCGTTCACAGGGGATAGGGAGACGTTCGACACCCTCGCACCTGTACTCTGTGTGGACCCCCACCCGCCCCGTTTCCCCAAACGGAATCAGACCCAGGATGCGCCGGCAGACCAAGTGTATCCAGACATTAAGGACGAACAGTTGACCGCCCTGGTCGTTGCAGTGCGAGAGTGCGGACCGGGCGCATCGGCTGTTCGCATGGATGCCGCCTTGTCACGGTTGGAGGGCAATGGGCTACACATCAACCAAGGGGCGGTGCCGGCCCTTGTCGCGAGATACGAGGCGCTAGCCAAGATCCCGATAGACGAGGCCGTCGCAATCACCCGTCAAGGGCTGTACTATTCGGTGTCCCGGCAGCGACTGATGGCCGCGCACAAACGGACGGGCCCACACGCAAGGCGAGATTGGACGCCAGAGGACCTTCTTCGGAATCAGGAGGAGGCCCTGGCACCGATCCGGGCACTTGTGGGAGGTGGCAATCTGTTCGTGGACCTGGCCGAAGTCATGGCAGAAGGGCTCACCCAGACACTCCCCACCATCGCAGCCCTGGACGGCAAGACCCATCTCCTCTACGCGGGTGCCAGCAATGTCTTCTATGGGCCTCCAGGTGGAGGGAAAACACTAGTCGCCGTCTTGGCCATGTACACCGCCATGCAGGAAGGTCAAGACGTCATGATGCTTGACTTCGAAAACGGAAGGAAACAAATCCTGTGGCGGTTTCAGTCCTTGGGTTGTGACATGCAGCTGGTCTTGGAAAGGTTGAAGTATGTCGAGTTCCCGACGGTGCCCCAGATCGCACAGGCCCAGGCGTGGGCCGCAAAGCATCCGCCCGGGCTTGTAATCATAGACAGCCTGGCGAAGGCGATGGGAGCTGAGGGACTCAATGAGGACCTGGCTGCGGATTTCCTCAAGTTTTCTGCCGGACGCATCCAACCGTTCCTCGCGACAGGTGCAGCAGTCCTGATCCTGGATCACGTCATCAAGAGTGGCGGAGACAATGGCGGGTTTGCCCGAGGGAGTGGCTCGAAAAAGGGCGACGTGGGTGGCCTCATGGCTGAATTTGTCACCGGAGAGCCGTTTGCGCCCAAGACCCCGAACAGGCCGGGCAAGGCGGGATATGTCCGCCTCGTCGTCCGCAAGGACCGAGAGGGAGGAGTGGGGCCGGAGGGTGCCACCATCGGCATAGTGAAGTTCTCGCCCGGGGGAAAGACACGGTGGGAGTTCACTCCCGAGTCGGACGAGTGGTGTTTGAACACTGCGCACCGTGTCATCCTTAGCGTGATCCAATCGGACCCAGGGTGTGGACGCACTCGGATGAAAGTGATGATTCGGGAGAGTGGCCATGGCTGCTCCAATGATAAGATACCGACCCTATTAGGAGAACTGCTCCGTCATGGGTTTGTCAGAGAAGAGAAGGGGGCGAAGACATCACGCCGCCTCTACCTAGAGCCCGCAGGAGAGCAGGCGTTGACATGAGTTGGACACGATTTCAGGCGTCCGGGACAGCTGGCAAAAAAGGGGGCTGCTGTCCGCCCACCCGTCCGCAGTTGTCCGGCAGCCGTCCGGGCAACCTACGCGGGGAAATGGTTAGCCGTCCGTAGCTGTCCTTCAGTTGCCCGCCAGCTGTCCTGAAATCCCCCCCCTTATATAAGGGGGGGAGAGGACCGGACGCCACGACTCTAGGGGGAAAAGAATAAAAACAATACACCCGGGAAAGCACGTACCCTCAACACACCACGTCCCCCGCCGCCGATCCCGCCGCCTCGGCTCGCCACCGCCCGGTAAGAAGTCTCCTCCCTGCTGGCCCAGGTCGCAGGCACCGTGAAGCACTCTGCCCCCGCCAGCGCCCCGAGAGATAGCCCGACGTATACGGTCCACGGTCCTGCAACTGCAACTGCATCTGCTTAATACCGATATCTGAAGCTTCAAAACATAAACTAAGTTTGCCTTAGCGCATCCTAAATGAACAAAATTCCCTACTACATTTAAAAACGCGCAAAATTTGTCGCCATTCAAACTGCTAGTAGTGAGGGCTTTACCAATTTGCTTGTGCCATATTTTGGGCAAACCCAGCGATTTGTGCCACTTTTTAAATCAGAGTGTGCCATATTTTAGAGGGAAAAATATGCGCCATTTTGGCACAGTGCCATTTTCCTATGGTAAAAGCGAAGTAGGTAGTTGGATATTTGTGGCCTGACCCCGGAAGTGGATTAAATATTTGGCACAGGCGTTCTTGGTCGATTTTCCTTGGATGGACTTTTAAGTGCCTATAGCGAATCCATTCTCCGCAACGTTGCGAACATCGACAGATTTGCCCTGCCGCCGCCCCGAGTCGGCAACGCGATTCCCATCGACGACAACCAACATCTGTCCAGTATCCAACTAGGATACAGCCCTATTTGTCGGGGTGATCCAGGGCTGGCCGAGCCAGGGATTCCTTGAGCTTCCACTTCGCCTCTGAGTGCGCCGGCGACAGCTGAAATGCCTCCAACTCATGATAGGCCCGGCGAAGACGGGTCAGCTTGTCATCGCCCAGCACGGCCTCCAGATCGAGGTCCGTTCTTTCTTCGGATTCTTTGTTCATAAATCGATTTCTCCTCGAATCTCCGGGCTCTTGGCGATCTCACGGAGTTTTTGCAAGGCCTTGAAGACGCTGTTGTCCACAACCGCCCGCCGGACTCCCAATTGCTCGGCCACCATTGCAGGTTCCTCACCGTTGAGCTTCACAAGTTCGAAAATCATAAACACTCGAGGTGACACTTGCGCTCGCAGCCCCGAAAGCATTGTACCAAGGAGGGCATCGTTGAAGGCTTCGTCGGCCGCTTTGGCAAATGGGTCTTCGGTTGACGTGAGTAGGGCCTCATGCCCATCGAGGGGTTCCTGCCGAGCGTCATTTTTATGGGATCGGATGAAATCGACCACCCGACGTTGGCAAATCGCAGAAAGAAAGTGACGGAACCGGCCCCTTTCCGGATCAAATCCAGAACCCTCTCCGCTTCGCAGGATAGAATGAAAAACTCGCAGGACCACGTCTTCAACGTGACACGCATCCACCCCCTTCCACCCATGACGATGGAAATTCCCAATCACACAAACGCGAACAGCCTGATGGTATAAATCGAAGAATTCCTCCCAGGAGGATTCCCAGAGCCTCGCCATGTCCTGCTGCTTCAAACGACCGATGAGGGTCAAGGGTGTTTCCGGAAATACCATGATTACGGGTGGATTGTGTGGCAGCTCTCTTTTACGGCAAGGTCTCAATCTTGTATTCGACGAAACTCAAATAATCTCTCGGCACCATTTTGGCCAAGTCCTCACTCGGTACCACTTTGAGCATTTTCCCGTTTTCCTTCCCAAGAGAAAATTGCCACTCTCCCCGACGAATGCCAGAAACCCTCCAACCCGGTGACGTCCTCGACGGTTACCAAATTGTCCGACAGATCGGCGAAGGCGGGTTTGGTACGGTCTGGCTGTGTCGGACCCAAGCGACGGGGGACTATCGGGCCCTCAAGCTCATCTCAGGAGCCAATCAGGAAATTCTTCAAAAGGAACTCGATGCCCTGGTTCGGTATCGACAGGCGGCCGGCCAGTTGAGGTCTCCGCATCTCATGCCCATTGAACACGTCAATACTCACGCACTGGGCCTGTTTTACGTCATGCCACTGGCGGACGGATTTGGCGCTGACAACCCTGAAGACCCATCTTGGTACCCGTGGACCTTGGCCGCCCTGATTGACCAACAACGTGGGGAGCCATCCTGGTTCACCCCTGCTAAGGTCACCTCCTTCATCCGTCCCGTCCTGGAAGGTTTACAAGTGCTCCTCGACGCCGGGCTGGTGCACCGTGACGTGAAACCCGAAAATGTTCTCCTCCTGAACGGGCAACCCTGCCTCGCGGACATCAGCCTGCTTGGCGAGGACGCCCACCTCGTCACGCGACGAGGAACCCCCGGCTACTCCGCGCCGTCATGGTATGTGGACGCAGGCGGCCACGCTGACATGTTTGGTGCCGCCGCGACCCTCTACACCCTCTTGACAGGGAATGCCCCGGACAAAATGGGACGTCCCCATTTCCGTTGGCCCCCGCAAGGCGAAGGCACCCTGTCTGCCGCCCAGCACGAAGATTGGTTGCGCTTCCATCGCGTCATCCTCCGAGCTACGGAGGAACGTCCGGCGAATCGGTTTTTATCCTACTCAGCCATGATCGCTGCCATGGAGGAAGGACGCAAAAGCCCCGAAGGC
>CALBXK010000268.1 GCA_937890535.1 uncultured Spartobacteria bacterium | reverse complement strand
GAGTTGGGTGCGGAGGCTGTCCTGGGAATAAATTTTCTTGGGAGGGGATTCGCGCCATCCCCGTTCCCGGGCGAAGGCCAGCCAGGCGGTTTCAAGTTCGGGGGATTTTTCACCTAGATTGTCGCGGAGAGCAAAGTATTCCACCGCCCGGACATTGTTTTTTGGATAGGCGATGAGGCCATCGTAGAGAAACCAACTGCCCATGCCGGTACACATCAGGATGAGTAACAAGATGCGCTGCTTCCATTCTTTGCTGATAACGGCAGTGAGGGCGGGTTTCATGAAATTTGGCTCAATCCTAGGGAGGGGATGGCGGGGAGGCAAGTCCGGGCGTCTCGGGTATCGTCCTTTGGCGTTTTGTGGGAATGTGTTGGCAAATTGTCTTTGGGACGGGTAGAGGGCAGGGATGCTGACACTGTATATCTTGAGGCACGGGGAGACGACATTCAGTCGGGCGAACGCGTTTTGTGGCTCGGCGCTCAACCCTGGACTCACTGATGAAGGGCGTCAGATGGCGGAGGCTTTTGCAAAAATGTATGCTTCTCTCAAGTGGGAGGCGGTTTTTACCAGCACGCTGAAGCGAACCCTGGAGACGGCAAATCCGTTATGCAGCGCCACCGCAATCACGCCGCAGCCGAGGGATGATTTGAAGGAAATTGGTTACGGCAAATGGGAGGGGAAGACGGTCGAGGAAGTGAGTAAGGAATATCATGACGACTACCTGGCTTGGACGGCGGATCCGGCCTGGTATCCGCCGACGGAGGGAGAGCCTGCGATTTCGATTGCTCATCGCTGTTTGCGTGTTGTGGAGGAGATCCAGCGTGTCTATGAGAATGGTAACGTCCTCATCGTCTCCCATAAGGCCACGATTCGGATCATGCTCTGTGCTTTGTTGGGGATCGATGTGGGCCGGTTTCGTTACCGCCTGGGGTGTCCGGTGGGCTCGGTGTCGGTGGTGGAATTTGGCGAACATGGCCCCCTGCTCAAGCGCATGGCAGATCGCAGTCACTTCGACGAAAGTCTCCGGAATCTCCCGGGGACGTAGGAGAAAATTAAGAAGGAAGAATGAGGAATGAGGAAGGTTGAGATTCGTTACCCGCCACTTGTTCTTTCAGGTCTCTTCCCCCCTATTCCTTGAGTTGGATGGTGAGTTGGCCGGGCTCGATGGCGAAGGATTTGACGCCGGGCAGGCGGCCCTCAGGGCCCGATCCGAGAATTTCTTTCAGAAGGTTGCGGCCTTTCAAATTGCCCAACCATTCATTGGGTAAGGAAATGCCCCAGACGGTGAGATCATCAATGATGAACGACGGCTGTCCCGAGGACTCACTGATCAGGATGCGGGCCCGGGCCTTGAATCGACGCCCTCCCACGAGAGGAAGGTCCGGATCGAGGTCGGTTTCGAAATGGGCAAGAACGGCTCCGGAGCCGAACTGGAAGTTGAGGTTTTTTCCCAGGTCGGTGTTGACGTTGAGGAGACCGTTGATCTCGCGTTCGGTGAGAATGATTTCCTTTTTCCCCGGTTCGTAAGCGGGTTCCTGAGTGTTGGCGGGTGGGGGAGAAATCTCGGTACCCGCCGGAGGTGTGCCTTGGAGTGCTGCGAGTTTGGCCTCGACGGTGGCGATCTCCCGGGGACTGAGCACCACGGGTTGGATCGGACGGGTGAACCACCACCAGAGTCCGCCGAGCAGAACGACCACGAGGCCCAAGCCGATCAGGATCCGTGGCCAGGGCGAGGGACGACGGGGGAGAGGAGCAGTGGGTTCGGTCATCTTGCGAATAAGGTATCGCAAGAGTGGATGGTGAAAAGCGGAAGGTGAATTTTTATTTCCGGCCGTTTGACCTCAATACGATTTGGCCCAGATAACGCGCTGCCGGCTGGGTTCGCCGGTAAAGATGCAGGTACCGGATTCCGGGGCGTCTTCCAGTGGGAGGCAACGGATGGTGACTTTCAAATCATTTTTGATTTGTTCCTCGACGGCCGCCGATCCATTCCAGTGGGCCAGGGCAAATCCGGCATGGATCTCAGGTTTGGCGGAGTTTTTTGGGGTGAAAAATTCGTAGAAGGCGTCTTTGCTCTCGATGATCCGGGTTTGGGCGTCGCGAAAGGCGGTGGCGCGGGCGAGGAGGTTGGCCTGAATTTCGTCCAAAATGGCAGGAATCCGGGCAGGTACTTCGGCGGCTGGGAGGAAGGCTTTTTCCTTGGGGGCTTGGTCGCGGCGGGCGAGGGCGACGCTGCCTTTTTCCAGATCCCGGGGGCCGATCTCGATGCGGAGGGGGATTCCCTTTTTGATCCAGTCCCAATTTTTGACTCCCCCACCGAAATCGCGGGTGTCGATTTCGACTCCGAGAGGTGCGCCATGATAGGAAGTGGCCCGCAGGGCGGCGGCGAGTTGTTCGGTGGCCTCGAGCACGGCGGCGCGGGAATCTTCCTTGGGGGTGATGGGAATGATGACGACGTGGGCCGGGGCGATGCGGGGGGGAAGGATGAGTCCGTCGTCGTCGCCATGGGCCATGATGAGGGTGCCGATGAGTCGGGTGCTCACGCCCCAACTGGTGGTCCAGGCGTGTTCGATCGCGCCTTCGCGGCCTTGGAATTGGATCTCGGAGGCCTTGGAGAAATTTTGTCCGAGGAAGTGGGAAGTGCCGGCCTGGATAGCCTTGCGGTCCTGTACCATGGCTTCGATGCAGAGGGTTTGCACCGCACCGGGGAAGCGTTCGCTTTCGCTCTTTTCGCCGCAGAGGACGGGGATGGCCAGGTATTCGCGGGCAAAGGTCTCGTAGACACCGAGCATCTTGTTGGTCTCCTCGCGGGCCTCGGCCTCGGTCTCATGGGCGGTGTGTCCTTCCTGCCAGAGGAACTCCGCGGTGCGGAGGAAGAGGCGGGGTCGCATTTCCCAACGCACGACGTTGGCCCATTGGTTGATGAGGATGGGTAAATCGCGCCAGGATTTCACCCAGCGGGCATAGGCGGCCCCAATGATGGTCTCGGAGGTGGGACGGACGACAAGCGGTTCGGTCAGGGGGCCGGCGGGGACCAATTTTCCGTCCTTCATTTCCAGTCGATGGTGGGTGACGACGGCGCATTCTTTGGCGAAGCCTTCCACGTGGGCCGCTTCCTTCTCCAGGTGGCTGAGGGGGATGAAGAGTGGAAAGTAGGCGTTGCGATGGCCGGTGGCCTTGAACATCCCATCGAGGACGTCCTGCATGCGTTCCCAGAGGGCGCAGCCCCAGGGTTTGATGACCATACAGCCCCGGACTTCGGAGTTTTCGGCAAGATCGGCGGCGCGTACAACCTGTTGATACCACTCCGGAAAATCCTGGTCGCGGGTGGGTGTGATGGCGGTTTTTTCAGACATGTTGGGAATGGTATGGATTGGGCGTGGGCGGCGTTTCTCCCACTATGAGGAGGATCGGGTCGGGTTCAAAACCCATTATTGTAATCGGGAAAGGAATTGTTGAAAAAAGTTCGCGCCATTTTCGAGGTCAACGATTGAGATCCATTCATCGGCGGTGTGGGCCTGGGCGATGGAGCCGGGTCCCAGAGCGACGGCGGACATTCCGGCGGCGGCGAAAAGGGCGCCGTCGCAAAACCAAGGCGCTCCGACGGGATTTGCGCCACAAGTTTCCAAAATCTGGATGAGCGGATGCGAAGGATCGGTCCACAGGGAATCGGCCTTCACGGCCTCGATTTCCAACTTAGGAAATTGGTGCGACAGCGCGTCCAGGAGGGGTTGCACGTCCTGGTCGGGGACGGTGCGGATATTGAGGTGCGCTTCGCAAGCATCCGGAACGATGTTCACTTTGCTGCCGCCGTTGATGATGCCGATGTTTAGGGTGGGAGCGCCGAGGATGGTGTCGCGGTGGCTGACAAAGTCCGTGGCGGCTTTTTCGCGAAAAAAACTCAGCACATCGAGCATCTTCTCGATGGCATTGTCACCGTCTTGTGGGGTTGAGGAATGGGCAGCCCGTCCCCGGGTGCGAAGGGTCAGATTGACGGCCCCCTTGTGAGTGTAGACGGTTTGCAGTTCCGTCGGCTCACCGACGATGACCAAGTCGAAAACTTCCTGGCTCGCGAGGGCGGCCGAGCCGAATTGACCGGCCTCTTCGCTCATCAGTCCGGCGAACCAAATTTCGTGGGACAGCCGGGGCAGGATCTCCCGGCATTGGTGCAGGGCAAAAAGGATTGCGGCCATGGGGCCTTTGGTGTCCGAGGCGCCACGGCCCCAGACTTTGCCGTCGCGAACTTCTGCGGCGAAGGGATCGATGGTCATGCCCGCGACGCTGACCGTGTCGGTATGGGGAGCCAGCAGGAGGCGGGGCTTACCGGGCCGATCGGCGGGAAAGCGGGCGATGACATTGGGGCGGTCGGGCAGAACCTCTCGATACTCCGCTGAGGCCCCCAGATCAGTCAGGAATCGGTGCAAATACTCCGCGCACTTTTTTTCGCCCACTTCGGTCGTGCCCGCCACCCCGTCCGGGTTCACGCTGGGGATCCGAATCAGATCGCGGAGAAGCTCGACAACGGAAAGGGTCATTTTTTGTTCGCGAGATACCATTCGACGAACTTCGGAATGCCCTCGGAAATTTTGACCCGGGGATTGTAACCGAGGAGGGCGCGGGCTTTGTCGATGTCCGCGCAGGTGAGGGGCATGTCTCCCTGTTGTTCCGGCAAATATTCGATCTTTGCCTTCTTGCCGAGAGTCTCTTCGATGGCCGTTATGAGATCGGAGAGTGTCGTTGTTTGACTTTCTCCGAGATTGAAAATCTCGAACGGACTGCGACGGTAGGAGAGCGCCCCGAGAACGCCCTGGACGATATCGTCCACATAAGTGTAGTCGCGGCGGGTGGTGCCGTCGCCGAATTGTTGAATCGCTTCGCCGTTGTCGATCCGCTTGGTGAATTTATGGATGGCGAGATCCGGACGTTGAGCCGGGCCGTAAACCGTGAAAAACCGCATGCAGACGACCCGGAGGCCGTAGAGATGGGAAAAATTCCCACAGAGATGTTCGCCCGCGAGTTTGGTGGCGGCGTAGGGGCTGAGCGTCTGGGGTAGGGCGGTATCCTCGGAGAACGGGACCTTGCGGGCGAGGCCATAGACCGAGGAACTGGAGGCAAAGAGGAATTGTTGGACCCCTCCGGCGCGGGCGGCTTCGAGCAGGTTGTAGGTGCCTGTGATGTTGGTTTCGATGTAGGCGGGGGGTCTTCCACGGAGGGACGCACGCCGGCACGGGCAGCGATGTGGATGATGGTATCGAATTTACCCTCGGCAATGACGGTTTGGACCTTGGCGGCATCACGGATGTCGCCTTCGATCACCTGGGCACTCCCTTTGAAATCAGCCACATTGGCTCGTTTGATGGCGGGATCGTAGAAATCGCTGAAATTGTCGAGGGCCGTGACCGCATGCCCTGTGGCGATCAACTTGCGTACGATATGGGAGCCGATGAACCCGGCGCCTCCAGTGACCAAAATTTGCATCGGGGCAGGCTATCGGGCGCGGGAAAAAGGCGGCAAGGAGATTCGACAGGAGTTTCGGGAAAGGAGCGACCGATTCCCGGGGAGGCCGGGGTTCCGGAGCCCGCACCAGGACCTGTTCACGAATTCACCTCAGTCCGCTTCTCGAATCCACGCAAGACGACGTAAAAGACCGGTGTGAGCAGGAGTCCGGCGAGAGTCACCCCGAGCATGCCGGAGAAAACCGCGATGCCCAGCGCCCGTCGAAGTTCGTAGCCGGCACCTGTGGCGATGGCGAGCGGGATGACGCCGAGGATGAAGGCAAACGCGGTCATGAGAATCGGGCGCAGGCGCAATCGGCTCGCTTCGAGCGCAGCCTCGATGGGACTCACCCCATCGCGTTCCTCGATCATTTTCGCGTATTCGACGACCAGAATGGAATTTTTAGCTGCGAGCCCGATGAGGACGACGAACCCGATTTGCGTAAAAATATTGTTATCACCACCGGTGAGCCAGATGCCGGTCAACGCGCCGAGCACGCACAGGGGGACGATGAGGATGATCGCGAGCGGCAGGGTCCAGCTCTCGTAGAGTGCGGCAAGGATCATGAAGACGAAGAACACACAGATCGGGAAGACGGTGACGGCACTATTCCCGGCAGCGATCTCCTGAAACGCGGTATCGGTCCACTCGAACCCGTAGGTCGGAGGCAGATTCTCCGTCGCGAGCTTCGCGAGGGCAGTGATCGTCTGGCCGGAGCTGAATCCCGGAGCCGGGTCGGCGTTGAGATCGGCAGCGGGGAAGAGGTTGTAGCGCAGCACACGCGACGGGGCCGAGATTTCCTGCACGTCCATCAGTGATCCGAGCGGAACCATTTCGCCCGCGTCATTCCGGGTTTGGAGCTTGAGGATGTCGCTGGCACGGGCGCGGAAGTCACCCTCGGCCTGCGCGGTCACCTGAAAGGGCTTGCCGTAGAGGTTGAGGTCGTTGACGTAGACCGAGCCGAGGTAAATCTGGAGCGCCTCCGAGATGGAGGCGATCGGCACGCCCATACTCTTGGCCTGGATGCGGTTGATATCCATGTAGAGCTGTGGCGTATTCGCGCGGTAGAGGCTGTAAAGGCGACTCCACTCCGGCGAATCCGCTCCGGCGGCGATGACCTCATCGATGGCGCCCTCAAGGTCAGCCGGGCTGCCGCCTTCGAGATCTTGCACCATCATTTTTACGCCGCCCGTGGTGCCGAGTCCGCGAATCGCCGGCGCCGGAAACGCGAGCACGCGCGCCTCGGTGATCTCCGCAAATTCCGAACGAACGTGCGTGAGGATGCCGTCGAGGGATTTCTGCGGGTTCTTCGTGCGGTCCTCGAAGGATTCGAAAACACAGATTACGGTGCCGGTATTTGAGGCCGTCGCCTGCGTCACGCTCGAGCTGCCGATACGATTGATCGTGTGGGCCACTCCAGGAGTGCTCTTGAGAATCTCCTCGACCCGATCCATCACCTCTGTCGTCCGATCGATGGAGGCACCTTCGGGAAGTTCGACATTGACGAACATCACCCCCTGGTCGGTCTGGGGAATAAATCCCGTGGGAACCGTCTGAAACATGGTAGCGGTAAGTCCCAGCAGCCCGGCGTAAACCACGAGCGCCAGAACCCGCCACCGGATAAGTCGACCCACAGCGGCCTGATACCAGCGCCGAGTGAACTCGAACGACCGGTTGAAAAGCCGAAAAAACCACCCCAAACCGCCTTCAAGCAGGCGCCCTAAGATATCCTTCCGATCCTTCGGACCTTGCAAAAAAAGCGCGCAAAGCGCCGGACTCAGGGTGAGCGAATTCACCATCGAGAGGAACGTCGAGAACGCAATTGTGAGCGCGAACTGCTTGTAGAACGACCCGGTGAGTCCGGGGATGAACGCCGTCGGCACGAAGACCGCGGAGAGCACGACCGACATGGCGACGATCGGTCCGGCGACTTCGCTCATGGCCTTGATTGTCGCGTCCCGCCGCCCGAGGCCCAGGGCCATGTGGTGCTCGACAGCTTCGACCACCACGATGGCATCATCAACGACGATTCCGATCGCCAGAACCAACCCGAGCAGTGTGAGCAAATTGATCGAAAATCCAAACGCGAGCAGAATCGCAAGCGTCCCGATCAGCGAAACGGGAACGGCGAGAATCGGGATGAGCGTCGACCGCCAGCTCTGCAGGAAGATCATGACGACGAGCAGCACGAGCAGGAAAGCTTCGATGATCGTGTGCACGACGGAGTTGATCGCTTCGCGGACGAACATCGTCGTGTCGTAGATGACGTGATACTCCACCCCAGGCGGAAAGCGTTCCTTCAGACGCTCCATCTCAGCGCGGACTTTTTTCGAGACCTCGAGCGCGTTCGATCCCGGGGCCTGGAAAACGCCGATATTAATCGAAGGCTTCCCGTCCAGTCGCGAGAGGACCGTGTAGTCCTTGGCCCCCAGCTCGACCCGGGCGACATCTTTGATCCGGACGACTTCGCTATTCGCACCGGTTTTAATGACGATATTTTCGAACTCTTCGACGTTCTCGAGCCGCCCCTTCGTCGTCACCGTCATTTGAAAATCAAGCCCTGCCGGCGCCGGTTGCGCCCCCACGCTCCCAGCGGGGATTTGGACATTTTGCTCACGGAGGGCTTCCACGACGTCACCGGCGGTCAGGTCCAGTGAGGCGATTCGCTCGGGATTCAGCCAGATGCGCATCGAATACTCTCGCGCGCCGAAAAAGATGATGTCGCCAACACCATTCAACCGCGCGAGGTAATCGCTGATCTGCAGGTAAGCGTAGTTCGAAAGGTAAAGATCGCTGCGACTTTCGTCCGGCGAGGTGATGCTCACGGCCATCGTGAAATCGGGCGACCGCTTCCGGACCACGACGCCATTTTCGCGCACGATGGCGGGCAGTTTCGGGAGCGCGGCTTGCACGCGGTTCTGGACCAACACCTGCGCGCTGTCCGGATCCACACCAGGTCGGAATGTCACCGTGATCGTCATCTGGCCGTCCGAGGTGGACGACGACGAGACGTAGAGCATATTATCAACACCGTTGATCTGCTGCTCAAGCGGAGCGGCTACGGTGTTCGCTATCGTCTCCGCACTGGCCCCCGGATAGCTCGCCGTCACTGCCACGGTGGGCGGCGTGATATTCGGATACTGCGCGATCGGGAGAAACACTGCTGCAATCGCGCCGCCGAAAATCGTCAGCACCGCAATCACCACCGCAAAAATCGGGCGGTCGATGAAGAAACGCGGGATCTGATTCATGATTCCGGAGCTTCCGTCGGATCCACGACCATCCCCGAGCGCAGGGAAACCAATCCCTCCGTTACGACGCGATCGTCCTTCGTGAGCCCGTCAACGATCGAGAGCAACCCGCCATAGATTTGCCCCGGCGTGACCCTGCGGTAAGTCACCTTATTGTCTGCTCCGACGACATACACGAACCGCTGCCCCTGATCGTTCCCCACGGCACGCTCCGGGATCAGGAGCGTCGGGTGGGATTGCTTCAAACTCAGGCGCACTCGGGCATACATCCCGACCCGCGCACTCCGATCGTCATTCTCCAGAACCGCCCGCACCTTGAGCGTTCCTGTGTTCGCATTCACTTGATTGTCAATAAAATCCACGTGCGCTGGCCGGGGGAAACCCTTCTCGCTCAGCAAACCGACATTCGCGCTCACGCTCTCTGAAAACTTCGCCCCCTTCATCGTCTTAATCACTCGATCCCAGCGAAGAACCGCCCTCTCCGGCACGTCGAAAACCACATAGACGGGATCCTGCCGCACCACACTCGTGAGCGTGTCCCCGATGTCGACGACATTCCCCACCGTGAGGCTTGTGCGGCTGATCTTCCCATCGATGGGAGAACGGATTTCGGTATATCCCAGATTGAGCTTCGCCTGGGCCAGCGCCGCCTCCGCCGCTCGTACACCTCCCGTTGTGTTCAACATGCCTGTGCGCTTGTTCTCCACCTCCTGCGCCGCGATCACGGTGTTCTTTCCAAGCTGTTTGGCCCGATCGTAGTCGGAATTCGCCTGGGCTTGACTCGCTTCCGCTTGCTGCACGCCGGCAATCGCCGCCTCGACCTTCGCCTGATATTCGCTCGGATCGATCGAGAAAAGCAGATCGCCCTTACTCACTTCCGTTCCTTCTGTGAAATCGACCTTGTCGAGGTACCCCGTGACCCTCGCCCGGATCTCGACGGTGTCGATCGCCGCGATCCGGCCTGGCAATTCCTCATACTCCGATTCCTCCCGCTCGATCGGCGTCATCACCTCCACCTTTTGCGGAGGTTTGTCGTCGGCGCTGTCATCACCCTTTCCGCATCCCGCCAGCCCCCAAGCCAACCCAGATACGATCACTAAAAATCCAATTACTTTTCGCGATCTCATGTCAGTGAGCCCGACTGTAGGGAGTGCGACCGAAATAGCCCGTCGAAACCTGCTGACCTATCTTCGCGGCTTGGTCACCGTCGCGTTTTTTGCGCTTCGGAACGGGAATGCATCGTGGCCTTAGCGCCAAAAAGCAGAAATGAACCACAGTTGCTCTGTGGTGAACCTCGATTTTCCTTTCTAGGTTAACCTAGTTTCCAATCGCGTCGTCGGAGCCAGATGTCCAGGGGCCAGAGAATAACGGCCAGAGCGAGCAGGATCGGCGAAAGATCCTGCCGGGTGCGGGCAGGCCGGACGGCGGGCCGGAAGATGTCGTCGGGCTGGTTTTGTCCGGAAGTCACCGCCGAGAGGTTTTCGAGCAGAGAGGTGTTCGCTTCAGAAATCTGGTATTCGGCGGGATAATTTCGTGTCCAGGTGCCGGAGACCGGGCGGGCTCCAGCTTCCCCGACGGCGATCATGGCGGATTTTGTTTCAGGGAGAGGCAAGGAGGCACGATACCATCCGGGAGCAACCTGGCTGGCAGCAAGGGTGCGGGGAGAGGCCCCTTGGGGTGCGACAGAGACGGTCACGTCAAGGCCGTTGCGGAAGGTGCCGTCCGGCGTCACCGCACCGGCCTCAATGATGAGGTGGTCGTTCTCTTCCCGAAGCGTCAGGGTGAGTTCCTGGGGATTGTCATTGCGGATGAGAGTGCGGGCGGTCTGGGCCCAAAACTTTCCGTATCCCGGCCAGGCCAGCCATTCGGCGGCCCAGCGGGCCTTTGCATCGCTGGTGAATGCAGCGACCTGACCAAGTCCGAAGCGCCATTCGGTCAGGAGGGGGTCGCCGTTGTTTGCCGTCAGCAAGACCTCCGCGCCGGGCTTTGGTTTGGTGATATTTGCGCCGAGGAGTTTGGGAGCCGTCTTCCAATCGATACCGGTGAGGGCCTGATGGTCGCCATGGGGAAGGGCGGCGAGGGGTTCTTCACGGAGGCTGGACTCCATGGCTCGTAGAGTTTCGAGGGTGAATAGCCGGGGCAATGCGGTCGCATCCGGGGTGAGGTAAAACCGGCCCCCGCCCTGCGCGGCGAGTTGCCGGAGGAAGGCGGTGTCCCGGTCTTGGGCATTGCCAAGGGCGACGACGGAGAGGGTGATGTGATTGGCCAGCATGGCCCCGGCCAGATCAAGCGAGGAGGGCGATGTGCCTTTGCGGGTTGAATCCGACGGAGTCTTTTCCTCGGCGTCTGTGGCGTCGGAAAAGAGGATGATGTGTTTGATGCGGGCCCGGGCTTCGCGCAGGCGGGGAAACGCCTCCGCCAAGGAGGTGTAGATGTAGATCCCACCCCCGCCGGACGTGATTCCGGCAATCCGCCGGGTGGCGGCCGCTTTGTCGGTGATCCGTCCGAGCGGAATGACATCCTGCACTTGGGTATCGACGGCAAAGAGTCCAAATTGATCCTTCGATTGCAGGACGTCCAGAGCGAGGGCGGCCCCTTCGTTGGCCAGGGACATCTTGGTTTGGCCACCCACCGTGGCGGACATGGACCCGGAACGATCCAGAACGACGAGCAGGGCCACGACGGGAGTTTCCTCACGCTCCTGGCGCTCCATCTGGACGGGTAAGAGCGGGGCGATGGGGGTGCGAAAGTATCCGCCGGCCCCAAAGCTGTCCCCCCCACCGAGCATCAAAAATCCGCCGCCGAAATCCCGGACCCAATCGGTCAGGAGTGTCATCTGAGCGTTGGAAAAATCCGCCGCCGGGGCTTCGCTGAAAATGATGAGGTTGAACGCCTCCAGCCCCTCCAGATTCGAAGGCAGACCGGCGGCCGGGCGAATCTCAGCCTCAATACCGGTGGCGCGCAAAGCGTCCGCCAGGGGATCGGACTGTTCCGGAGCGTTGTCGATGATGAGAACTTTGGCTGGTCCGCCGTGGGCCAGGACCATGCGGCGACGGTTGTTCTCCCCATGGGTGTCGGACTCGGAGGAAACTTCCACTTCATACAAAGCGGTGCGCCCGGTGGCGGGAATGCGGGGAAACATCACTTCGGTCGTGCCCTGGGTCAGTGGTACCTGCCTCTCCGCCACGAGGATCTGGTTCTGGTAAAGCCGCAGCGTGGCCTCCTCAACAGCAGCGGAGGCATGAAGAGTCGCCGTGAGATCGAAGACCTCCCCCTCGCGCACATGGGTCGGGGCCTGGAGGGAAGTCACCGCCGTCTCCGGCAGGGTGGAGGAAGGCAGGGGAATCGTATCGATCTCGACACCGCGTTCCGCCAGGCTGGCGGCGCTCACCAAAGGATCCCGTCCGGCCGTGACGACGCCGTCGCTGAGCAGGACGATGCGTCCCGCTTGGTCGGGTGGGAGGAGAGCTGCGGCAAATTCCAGGGCGGAAGAAAGATCCGAGGCATCCGCCGCGGGTCTTGCCGGGGCTGGATCAAGAGGCGGTTGACCAAAGGGCTGCAAGACAACGGGTTCGCGGGCAAAGAGGATCTCGGCTGAACGGTTTTCCTCTCCGCTCCGGGCGGCGGCCACCGTCGCCGCCGCATCACGGGACACCGGCAAAGAAATGCTGTCCGAGACATCGCGCAGAAAGATCACGGCCACCTTGTCCGAGGTGTGGACGCTGCGTGGACCGGCCAGAGCCAGCACGATCAACGCCACCACCGCGACCCGCAGGATGCGA
>CALBXK010000267.1 GCA_937890535.1 uncultured Spartobacteria bacterium | reverse complement strand
GTTCATATTTCAAAAGCCAGGAGTTTTTGATGGGCGGGTGCAGATCCTGCAGGCTTTCGGTGGGGTCGATCAGGGTTCCATCCCTCAAGACGTAGGGGCGCGAGACAAAAAGGGAGCCGTCGTGAACCTCCCATTTCTTTGGATTTTTAACGACGAGGGAAGCCTCAATCTCGTCCTGGGTGGGATAAGGCTTGATGGTATTGTCCGGGGCTTTGGCGCTGTCCCGCCCGGCAAATTGTTCCGGGAACACCTGGGTGGCACGAATGACAAGTCCCCCACTCACCAGCAGAGCAAGGGCGGCAAACCCCAGAATTGCTTTTTCAAAATTTATTTTTAGCCAGTCCATGGAAAATCTATTCTTTTGGAACCTCCGGTTCCGCAAAATCGAGAATCTCAATTTTGGTCGTCACGGTCACGAGTTCCTGGCCGAGGATGACCTCGAGGTGTTCTGATTGTTTGGCCGGGGAAGCCGCCCCGCCGGCACCCTCCGCGGGAAAGGCAACTGCTTCGGCCCGGGTGATGAGAGGCCCGGCTGTATTGCTATTTTGTACGCTGAGGGCGCGGACAATCAAAAATTCATCAGATCCCAGGAGGGAATTAAAGGCGACGCGAAACTTCGACTGCTCCGAGGTGAAGGCGAGATCGATAACGTAGCGCTGCACCACCTTGACCTTCTCCGCTCCGGCCGCTAACTCCTCAGGAAGCGGGCGGCGGGCCAGCGCATCAATGGACCTGACCTTGTAATTGATCAGGCGCGTGACCAACTTATCGATGATAAACAACTGCCGGGCCAGAGCCGGTGCCGCCTCGGGCGTCGGGGCTCTATTGGAATAGCCGTCAAATCCAAGATAAAATCCTTCTGGAAGGGCCACTCCGACTTTCGCCGCTTTTTCAAGAACTTGATCCACCCGCTCACGCAGGTCATCCGAAAATTGTTGCGGGGTGACATCGGGATTCAAAGGCGCCTCCATGCCAGCAAGTTGTGTTCGCAAGGCCCTCAGTTCGTTCTTGAACTCTTCCGCCAGCACCTCCGTCTGCTTCAGATTTTCATCCTTGGGAAACGGTGAACGGTTTTGCAGGGCCTGGAGTTTTTGTACGGACTCGCCATAGGCTGCGGACGTTTCCGCATACCGGGTCATGGATTGATTGAGAAAAAAGACCTGGACGCCGATACCCACAAGAATGAGTGCGGCCAGCCCGGCAAGAAAGGGGTTGTCTTGGATCCACTTCATGGCAATGTAATCGGTTTCTGGAGGGGCAGAACAAAGGAATATTCGTAGGCCCACGACGAGCCGTCGATCGTGGTTCGCACGTCCTGATTCTTGTCTCGTTCGTCAACCCGAAAGATATTGGATCCCTGCAGTTGATTCACAAATTCATCAATCACGCGGGCCTCCTTGTCGTTGGGGGGATTTGCCAGATACAGGCCCCGCACTAGGACCGCATCGATCGTTGCAGGACCCGTGGCCGCAGGAGTACCCGGACGGGGTGGAGCGGGCGGCTTTCCGGAAACGGATGGGCCGCTTGCAAATATCGGGCGCCCATTCGAAAGGGGTTCGAGGTTGGTGATCCAGATGAACCGGCTCGGAAGCCGCGTACCCAGCTCATCCAAAATCTCCGCCCAGGCCATCCGCTCGGCCGCAGCCAGAACCACCGGGGCGGCCAGGTCCTGCATGCGCACGCGGTCCACTTCCAGAGCATCGAACTTCTTGGCTACCGCATCGAGCTTGGCGACTTCGGCGTTGACACTGGCAAGCTTTTCCTCGGCAACGAGATTGGCCTGATTGAAGTAGAACCACCAACCGGCGGGAGCCAACAGGAGACAGATCGCGGAAAAAATCAAAAACGGTTTACGCCGGGCCAGGTCATGTTCCCGGACCACGGTGAAGGGTCTGAGATTGATTTCGACCGGGCATTTGCCGAGCCCCCGCAAGGCGCATCCGACCAACTCTCCCAGAGTGTGCGTCTTGTTTGCTACCGCGTCGGCCGTTTCCTGGTTGGCGACGGTGACATTTCGCAGGGGATTGAAGTGCTCGATCGGCATCTGCAATTTCTCGCTAAAGAACTCCACCATGTAGGGAAGGCCGACCGTACCTCCGCACAAATAGGCCCGCACCGGGGCGCTCCCCGATTGGTTCTGGCGATAAAAACTCACCGAACGCGCGATTTCCGCATGCAGGCGGGTCATCGTATTGCGAACAATTTTGGAAATTCTTGCATCGGTCGGATCCTCCGGCTCGGCATAGGCCCCCCCAAGCCCCACAAATCCCTTTTCCAACTTGAGCTTTTCTCCGACCAGAATGTCCTGGCGAAACTCCTTCGCGATGGCAGCGCTGATGGCGCTGCCGCCCACGGGGATACTGCGACTGAAAACCCGGTTGCCCTCGATAAAGATCAGGTTCGTGGTGCGGGCTCCGATATCAATCAAGAGCGAACACCCGGACTGGTCGCTGTAATTGTAACGAAAAGCGTTGAAGAGGGCCAGGGGCGCCTCGTCGATAATCGAACTTTTGAAGCCCCCCTTGTTGACCGCCGCATTGATTTCTCCAAGCTGATCCGCCTTGATAGCAACTAGAACAACGTCCCAACTGCCGCCCTTGGAATCGCCCATGATCTGGTAATCCCAGACCACCTCGTCAATGGGAAAGGGAACATTTTGCTGCGCTTCAAAACCGATAATTTCATCCACATCGGCGGGACTGGCCCCCGGAAGTTTCACAAAACGTGTGAAGACCGACTGCGAGGGCAAACAAAAATTTACCGAATCCCTGGAGGTCAATCCGATTTCCTTCTTCAGGTTGATCACCGTGGCCTCGATCTGGGCGGAGCGGGTGGCATCAGCCGCCGGATCCACAATCAATTCCTCCTGCCGGCACGAATGCAGAGTCACCGACCCGTCAACTGTTGCTCGAAATTCGGCCAGCGTGACAGTCTGCATGCCGAGATTCAGGGCAATGATACGGGTCGGGGCGGCCATCGGGCGATTTTTAGATGAGAGATGCGGGCGACGGTCTCAACGACCGGAGGCTTCGGATTTGATGGATTCGTAATAATCCCACGCCAAGGGCGCAAACGGAGTCTGATTTTTATTTAAAACGTATCCAGAGGTTTGTTGAAAGGACGTCCACCATTGGGACTTGAAGGTTCCCCCCACATTCTCGGCCACGATCTGCCCCTGATTAGTGATGGTCACGGCCACTGCCGCCACTGCGGCACCCGCCGTTCCAGGAACCCTGCCTCCAAAAAAGCGCTCAAGTGTCCGAGGGCTGACATAAACCACAGAATGCATGCCCTTATCCTGAGGAATGCTGGAGTGCGTCACCGATCCGATGAGGAGGGTCCCTTTCGGGGCTTCCCGGGATTCATTCTTCAACAAAATATAATAGTTGAAAGTCAGTTCATCCGTGTATTTCGGTTCTTTTTTTCGTGCCTTCCAATCAAAGGTCACCTCCACCTCCAGCCAATCCTTGGCCTTCGATCCCCGCTTGTCGTAGCGGGGCCCGCTATATCCAGGAGATGGGATAAAGGCGGGCTCGACTTTGGTGATCTGGAATTCGGGGTTGAGTTGCGCAACGCCAGGCAGAGCGGCGCCGAAAATGGCAACACACACAAGGTGAGGAAGAATATTCAAGGGAGACATCGGAGTCGGAATCTATGCAACATACCTGAGGGAGTAAATAAATAAAAGCCGGGAGATCAACCAACCCTCGAGCGAAAGAAATCAATCGTCTGAGGAATGCCCTCCTCGAAACGGATTTTCGGCTCCCAACCCAGAACCTTTTTGGCGAGCGTGATATCCGGCTGGCGGACTTTGGGATCATCGACCGGCAGGGGGTGATGCTCGATCTTGGAGGAGGTTTCGGTGATATTGATAATTTCCTTGGCAAATTGTTTGATCGTCATCTCCCGGGGATTCCCGATGTTCACCGGACCGGGGTGACCACTCATCATGAGGCGGTAGATGCCGTCGATGAGGTCCGAGACAAAACAAAAACTGCGGGTCTGCGAGCCGTCGCCAAAGATGGTGAGCGGCTGTCCTGCGAGGGCCTGCCCAATGAACGCTGGCACCACCCGTCCATCCTCCAATCGCATGCGTGGACCGTAGGTATTGAAGATGCGAACGATGTGCGTGTTCATCTTGTGAAAACGATGGTAGGCCATGGTCATAGCCTCGGCGAATCGCTTCGCCTCGTCATAGACCCCACGCGGTCCGATCGGATTGACATTGCCCCAGTAGTCCTCGGTCTGGGGGTGGATGAGCGGATCTCCGTAACACTCGGAGGTCGAAGCCAGAAGAAACGCCGCCCCCTTGGCCTTGGCCAATCCCAGGCTGTTGTGAGTGCCAAGCGCGCCCACTTTCAAGGTGGGAATGGGAAAATTTAAATAATCGATCGGGCTGGCCGGGCTCGCAAAATGCCAGACAAAGTCCACCTCCCCGGGAATAAAGATATAGTCGGTAACATCGTGATTGATGAACTTGAATTTCTTGTTCCCTGCGAGGTGTTCGATATTGGCGACATTCCCGGTGATCAGGTTATCGATCGCAATGACTCGATGACCCTCCGCCAGCAGACGATCGGACAAGTGGGAGCCGAGGAAGCCCGCGCCGCCCGTGACGACGCTGGTGATAGGACCGGATTTTTGAGACATGGCGGGTTGGATTAGCGGCGCGAACCGATTTTGGCGAGCATATTGCGCCCCCAGGGTGAAATTGCCTTCCTCATCTTGCCCCCGCACCAAGCAGCACGACCGGAATCGTGCCGATCAGAATGCGGAGATCCATTCCCAAGGACCAGTTGTCGATGTACTCCAGATCCATCCGCACCCAATCATCAAAATTCGTCACGTCATTGCGGCCCCGGATCTGCCAGAGACAAGTCAGCCCCGGCTTCATGCTCAATCTCCGCCGATGGGCCGATTTTTGAAAATTATTCACCTCATAAAGCGGGAGCGGACGCGGGCCCACCAGACTCATATCCCCGAGAAGGACGTTTACCAGCTGCGGCAGTTCATCCACACTGGTCCTCCTCAGGAGGCGACCGAAACGGGTGACCCGGGGATCGTCCTGCACCTTGAACACCGGACCACTCATCTCATTCAGCGCCGCAAGTTCGCCATGCCTCTTCTCGGCCCCCAAATCCATGGTGCGAAACTTCCACATCGTGAAGGGATGGCCATGAAGGCCCGCCCGCCGTTGGGTAAACAAAACCGGGCCCGGGGAGGTCAGTTTCACCCCCAGCGCCACGACCAACAACAAGGGTGAAAAGACCACCAAACCGATCGCGGCCAGCACCCGGTCCACCCCATTCTTTACCATCAAGGCCCAGGACACCTCCGGGGTGGCGCGAAAAACCAGCATCGGGCGGGGTCCCAGACTTTCATAGGTGGGCCGGGCCACGGAGGTTCGAATGAAATCCACACTCAACCACGCTTCCACCCCCTCGACTTCGCAAGCCTCGATGGCGCGCTGCACCGCATCCAGTTCCAACCGACTGAAAGCCAGCACCACCCGTCCGACATTGTGCTGATGAATGGCGGCGATCAGATCGTCGGTGCTCGACGTCTCCAAATCAATCGTCTCCACAATCTGAATCTCCAATTTCTGACTCGGGTTGAATGACGCCGCGATATCGGCCAACATCTTTGTCTCACCCGCCATGATGACCCGCTCACCGAATCCGCCCTGCCGGAGCCGAGCCGACTGCCGCCAGATATAGAGCCGCTCCTTGGCAAGGAGAATGGCGGCAGAAAAAAGCACAAATAGGATCAGAACCGACCGGCTCGGCACCTCCAGCTTGAGAAAGATCACCGCCATCCCCAGCAACAAGCCGAGCCAGACTCCCGCTCGCAACATCTGCTGAAGCGATTTCCAAACCGTCTTTTCCAGAGTGTATTTGTAGTATCCCTGAAGCTCCAAAAGAAAAGGCCCGAGAGGCATGATGATCGCCAGGAGCCAGAGAAAATATCGAAACTCCGGAATTTCTCCCAGAGAATCAATCACCACCAAATTGTGCCGCCGGAGTACGTAAGCAAGCCCAAAAGCCAGTCCCAGCAGCACGGCATCGAGCAACTGATTAAGCTGAAGTCGAATTTCTTGTTTTCGGGCAATCATAAACTCACCTTTCGCCTTGGCGAAAGGGAACCTTTAGTACTTCCTTTGTTATGCGCAAAAAGAAAAGCCGAATCCCGCTCACGCAGGCGAACCTGGTGGGAGTCATCCACACCCCGGCCGGTTTCAAACTAGCTCTCCGCGCCGCCGTGGAAGCCTTGGAGGTCCGGGTGGACACCCTGCCCCGCCCGCCACTCCCGGAAGAAATCGCCGTCCTCCCTCAATCCGTCATTCTCACGATTCGGAGTTTTTCCGAGGGCGGCGCCCGGCCCTTGACCGACGCCACCCGCCTCGCGCTCTACCTGGAACTTCTCCCCGCAGCCAACGCCGTTGATATCGAATTGAGATCCGTTTCCGCCCTAAAAGAAGCTGTCGATGCCGCCCTGGCGTCAAAAAAGACCGTCATTCTGTCCTTTCATGATTTCCAGGGAACACCTTCCCAGGCTCGCCTGCGCACCCTCGTCGCCCGGGCCAGGGACAAGGGGGCCGATATCATCAAGATCGCGACCAAGACAACCACTCCGGCGGACATCGCCCGACTCCTCAATCTCCAGGCGGCTACAGAATCGCCTCTCGCCGTCATGGGCATGGGCCCCCTCGGGCGGGCGGCCCGGTTGCTCTTCGCCTGTTCGGGCTCCACTTTGAACTACGGCTGGATCGACAAACCGCTCGTTCCCGGTCAGTGGAGTGCCCGCGAGTTTCGCGATCTCCTCATCCGAGTCCGCGCCGACGCCTGAAAACCAATCCCACTTTTTCTCATTCATCCTCTGATGGTGTCCACCACACTCACCGCCCTTAGCGCCACCCTCCGGGATCGCCAAAATCTCGACGCCGCCTCGATTGCGTTCGCTTGCGAGCGGCTGCTCGATGAGGGAACCGCCCTGGAAGAGCGGGCCAATTTCCTCCGCGCCCTCCACGAAAAAGGCGAGACCCCGGGGGAAATTGCAGGGTTTATCCAAGTCCTGCTCCGACATGCCGTCTCTCCCGGAGTGCACGGAGATTGTCTGGATGTCTGCGGAACCGGAGGCGACAAGGCCGGGCTCTTCAATGTCTCCACCGCGGTTATGTTCGTCGCCACGGCCTGCGGAGCCCGGGTGGTGAAACACGGCAACCGGGGGGTCACTTCGCCCTCCGGCGGAGCCGACGTCTTGGAAGCTCTCGGAGTCCGCCTGGACTTGGACGCCCGGGATTCCCTCGAGGCCGCCGGCTGCGCCTTTCTCTTTGCGCCCCGCCACCACCCCGCCTTCAAGGCCGTTGTCCCGGTTCGAAAATTCCTCGCCGCAGAAGGCACCCCCACGATCTTTAATATCATGGGCCCACTCCTTAATCCCGCCCTCCCGGATTTTCAGCTCGCCGGTGTTTTTAGCGAAAACTTGCTTCCCGTCTATGCGGAGGTCTTCCGACTGCTGGGTCGCAAACACGCTTGGGTCGTTCACGGGGGCGGCGGCCTCGACGAAGTTTCCCTCCTCGGTCCGACCAAGGTTCTCGCCACCCGGGAGGGCGTCATTCGCAGCTTCAGCATCGATCCCACCGATTTCGGACTTCCGCTCGCGGACCTCGAAGACCTCCGGGGCGGCACCGCCCCCGAAAACGCCGCCCTCCTGGAGGATCTTTTTTCCGGCCGCCAGCGGGGTCCCCGCCGCGACATTGTCACCCTCAATACTGCCTGTGCACTGGTCGTGGCCGGGACAGCTCCCGATCTCCCAGCCGCCCTTGCGATCGCAAATGCCGCCCTGGATGAGGGACGGGCCGTCGAGGTGCTCGAACGTCTCCGCCGCTTAAGCGCGAAGACCTGAAAAATTAGTTCCTCTCACTCCCCCTGCAACCGATCCACAGCGACGGCCGGGCTTTCAATCCGCAATCCAAGATCCGGCCTCCACCTCATTCAGCTCTGCAGTTTTTTTTCGAGAATCTGACTCACGAGTGCCGGGTTGGCCTGGCCTTTGGAGAGTTTCATGACCTGGCCCTTGATGGCATTGATGGCCGGGAGTTTGCCGGCCTGGTATTCCGCCACGGCCTTGGCGCTGTTTGCGATGGCCTCGTCGCACAGCGCCTCAAGGGCTCCGGTGTCACTGACCTGCTCGAGACCTTTCTCCTGAATAATGACAGCGGCGGCCCGACCGCTGGCAAACATCTCCGCAAAGACCTCCTTCCCCTGCCGCGAGTTGATCTTGCCTTCGTCGATCAAGGTCACAAGCTCGCCCAATGAAGCTGGCGCCATGGGACAATCTCCAAGCGATTGACCTGCGGTGGAAAGTGCGCTCTGCAAGTCGTTAAGCAGCCAGTTGGCAATCGTTTTCGGCTTTTTCGCATCCCTCGCCGCCTCTTCAAAATAGCGCGACAGCGGCAGATCATTGGCCAAGACCGCGGCATCATATTCGGTGACGCCAAAATCGACGACATAGCGGGAGCGCTTGTCCCACGGGAGTTCGGGCAATCGCTTGCCGACAGATTCAACGATTCCCGCCGTGTGCACGGGAAGCAGATCCGGATCCGGGAAATAACGGTAATCGTGGGCGTCCTCCTTAATCCGCATCAGCTGGGTCTCGCCTCGCGAATCATCCCAACGGCGCGTCTCCTGATCGAGCGTTCCTCCGCCATTTAAGATCTCGGACTGCCGGGAAATTTCATATCCAAGGGCGCGTCGCACCCCGGAAATTGAGTTAAGATTCTTGATCTCGATCTTGGTGCCCCACGCCTCGGTCCCGAGCGGGCGCACGGAAACATTCACATCACAGCGAAGCTGTCCTTTCTCCATGTCCGCGTCCGAGATCCCTCCATGAATCATGACTTGCTGCAAAACCGTGAGATAGGCAAAGGCTTCCTCGGGATCCGCGATTTCGGCCTCACTGACAACCTCCATGAGCGGCGTGCCGGCCCGGTTGAAATCGATGCCGGAAGAGGTTTCCATATGGAAGCTTTTGGCGACATCCTCCTCAAGGTGAATACGGGTCAGGCGGATTTTTTTATCCGGGGTCGCAATGGTCTTTTGCGCGTCCTTCGGATAGGCCAGATCATGCAACGGCACCGCCCCACCCAAACAGAGGGGCAAATCGTATTGGCTGATTTGATAATTCTTCGGCATGTCCGGATAAAAATAGTTTTTTCGGTCAAACTTGCAGGTCCCGGGGGTCTCACATCCGAGCATCTTCCCGGCCAACACGGTAAGTTCCAACGCGGCCGCATTCATCACCGGCAAAGCGCCTGGCAGCCCAAGACACACCGGACAGACATTCGTGTTCGGCTCGGCCCCGTATTCCACGGCGCAGGAACAAAACATTTTCGTACGGGTCTTGAGTTGAACGTGAACCTCAAGACCAATGGTGGCGATGTATTCAGACATGATTAGCGGAGAGTAAACCGCACTCTCGAAAAATTTTCCACAAGAGAAGAAGCCCGGCTTTCAATTGGGGATCGCGGATTGGGGATTGCGGAGGGAGGGAAACTATTCCTTCTGGTTCTCGCGTTTTGGCGGCAGGTCGCTTTTCAAACCGGGAGATCGATCGTCCTGATTCCCGATCGGACCCGTGGCATATTGCAAGGCCGCCCGGAAATCGATTTTTTTGAGTTCGGCCATAAAAGCGGGATCTTCCACCGCTTCCCGAAGAGCGGGATGGCTCATGATGGAAAAAATATCCCGATTCTCCGCGGCGCGGATGATGACCGGATCATTGACGAGTTCGACCATCCGGGGGCTTTGCGCCACCGCCTGGATGCCGGGATATTGAAAGAAGCGCGCCATCGTCGCCGGATTCCCGGAAAGCTTCCCGATCTCCAGAATGAGTTCGTAAATTTCAGGTTCCACCGGATCCGCGGCCTGAACGAATTTCCCCGCCGGGCCGAGCTCCAACGAGTCCCTGAGGGTGACCAGCCCGGTGGCCAGCCCGGATGGGGGCTCGGAGGACGAACGGGCGAGGTCCACCCGGGCCTCCGCCAGGGCCCCCAAGGACCGCACCACGGATATCCCGCTCCAGACCAAAATCAAGCCTGTCAATAAGCCCAGAAGCGCACCCCCGCCACCCCACAGCAAACGGACCACTCCGCTGTTTTGGTGTTCGGTTCGTTTGAAAAGCAGCGCCCCCAAAAGCCAGATGAATACAAAGACCACCACCGCCACGCCCCCCCCGACAAACAACCCGATCATGGCTCCGGAGAAGCTCTCGAAACCTCCAAAAGGCAGGGCCGCAATCCTCGCCGCTGCATAACCGGCCAACCCGGAAAAAACGATCGCCGCCAGCGAGATTCCGCTGCGCACGACACCGGCCCGCCAACCCCGCCACGTCTCCCAGAGCAGGAAGACCAGGGCGGCGGCGAAAAGCGCCACCTGCCAGATGGGCGAACCTTGGGACACCTCGGACATCACAATATGCCTAGCGGGGCAGACAATCCTGAATCCGCTGGCGCAAGGCCTGATCGCAAAGAACCAGCGCGGTCATGGCTTCAATCATCGGCACCGCCCTTGGCAAAACGCAGGGATCATGCCGCCCCCGGGCCACGAGATCAGCATCCTCCCCTGCGACGGTGACAGTTTTTTGCGACCGCGCGATGGTCGCCGTGGGTTTGAAGGCGGTCCGAAAAACAATGGCCTCCCCATTGCTGATCCCTCCTTGAATTCCTCCAGACAAATTGCTGGTTGTGCGAACGCGACCTTCGATCATGCGGAAGGGATCGTTATGGGTGGACCCCTTGAGCTTCGCCCCCGCGAATCCTGAACCAATCTCAAATCCCTTCGTGGCCGGAAGGCTCATCATCGCCCCCGCCAGGACCGCCTCCAATTTATCAAACACCGGCTCCCCCCAGCCCGCCGGGACCCCCCGGACGACGCATGCAATCACTCCCCCCACCGAATCCCCGTCCGCCCGAACCTCTTTGATCCGCGAGATCATCGCCTCCGCCGCCCCGGCATCCGGACATCGCACCACATTCGCCTCAATCTCAGCCCGGCTCACCCGCGAACCATCCACCTCGGCCTCAATATCGTGAATGGCTGTCACATAGGCCAAAATCTCCAATCCCGGGGAAATCGATTGCAAAAGTTTTTTTGCGACGGCGCCCGCCGCCACCCGCCCGATCGTTTCCCGGGCCGAGGCGCGTCCTCCACCCTGCCAGTTGCGAATCCCGTATTTGGCCTCGTAAGTAAAATCCGCGTGCGAGGGTCGATACATCGTTTCCATCTCACTGTAGGCGGAAGGTCGCGCGTCCGTATTGGACACCATAATTGAGATTGGCGTTCCCAGGGTTTTTCCCTCGAAGACTCCAGAAAGAATCCGGCAGGCATCCTCCTCCTTGCGGGGCGTGACGATATCGCTCTGCCCGGGACGGCGCCGATCCAGGTCGGGCTGAATATCCGCCTCAGAAAGCGGCAATCGGGCCGGACATCCATCGATCACCACTCCCACACCGCCTCCATGGGATTCGCCCCAAGTCGCAATCCGGAAAATTTCGCCAAAGACACTCGCCATAGGCTCCTATTAAATAGGGAGGGAGCATCCGGCAGGACAGGAGAAAATTCTCAAAAAAAGATTTCCCAGAGGGGCTCCCGTCCGAGGGGCGGGCGGCATTGGCTGCCTCACATGGATTCGAACCATGACAAACAGATCCAGAATCTGCAGTGCTACCATTACACCATGAGGCAATTGCGAGAGGGACAGTGTAAAGGGCCCGGGCCGATCTGCAAAAGAAATTTTGCAATTCCCCTAAGTTGACAGAATCCGAGATCGTGGCAAATTCATAGATTGATGATATCCGCTACCCACAAACTGCTCTTTAGCGCCTTGCTTCTTTTCAGCGGCAATTTCGTCGCCCGCGCACAAGTGAGCGTAGCCATCACCGACCCTCAACCCGGGGTGACCTCGACCGGCCACGCCTGGGAAGGTGGACTGGTTCAGACTTGGCACGTCAACATCGGCGACGTGGTCAAAAAGGGAGACTTGGTCGTCTCCCTCGAACACGTCCAGCAACAGCACGCCTTTGAAACCGCCAAACTGTTGGCAGAGAACAGAGCGCCCTTAGAATCGGTGATGGGGGATATGAAAAAGAAAGAAGCCGCCTTGGATGAAGGAAAAGACCGCTTCCGACGCCGCCAAATATCCGAGGAACAACTCCAAATTCTCGAAGGCGACGCCGAAATAGCCCGCGCCCAAATCAAACAGACGAACCTTAACATAAAATTAGCTCATCTGAACATGGACCTGGCGGAAAAACTCCTGGAACGACGTTACATACGCAGTCCGATCAACGGCACAATCGTCGCGATCTCGCACTCGCCCGGTAAAAACGTTGGTGCGGGTGAGGCCATCGTCACAGTATCGGATTTCTCAACGCTCGCGGTGGAAGTTCCCCTGGTCGGCGAATCGCTCTCCGGGCTCGAAACGGGAGACAGTCTCACCGTGTTGACCGAGGGAGGCGGACACCGTCTGGC
>CALBXK010000266.1 GCA_937890535.1 uncultured Spartobacteria bacterium | reverse complement strand
CGTCCCACTTCCAACTTCGATATGGCGGATGGGCAGGGATTCGAACCCTGGGTTCCGGTGAAGGAACACACGCTTTCCAAGCGTGCGCATTCGACCACTCTGCCACCCATCCTTAACTGTCGGAACGCTCTTCTATAGCTACTGAATCCGGGCTTGGCAACCTATGCGTTTGCCAACCCGAATGCCTCATGGGCAAGATTTGCGGCCTCGACGATTTTGTCCTCGTCAATGATCACCGCAATCTTGATCTCTGAGGTCGAAATCATCTGAATGTTGATCCCACCCTGACCCAGGGCTTCGAAAAGTCGGGCCGCCACGCCGGAATGGGACCGCATCCCAATTCCCACCACGCTCAGCTTGGCAATGCCGTCCTTGCGGACGAGAGGGGCCGCCCCAATCTCTTTGACTACGGAGTCAAGGGTGTGACCGATTTTTTCCAGTTCGTCCCGATTCAAAGTGAAGGAAATGTCAGTCGTTCCACTGGATGAGGCATTCTGTACGATAACATCCACCACCACGCCGGCCTCGGCGAGGGCGGTGAAGATGCGGGAGGCTGCTCCGGGGGTGTCAGGCACCTTCGGAATGGTGACCTTGGCTTGATTGCGTTCCACGGAAACGCCGCGCAAGACGACGTTTTCCAATCCTGGAGTTTCTTCTTTCACGATGGTTCCTCTGTTGGTGTTAAAACTGCTGCGGACCTCAAACGGTACATTAAATTTTTTGGCAAATTCGACGGAGCGGGATTGCATGACCTTGGATCCGGAACTTGCCATCTCCAACATCTCTTCATAGGTGATTTCGTCAATTTTTCTCGCGGTGGGGACAATGCGGGGATCGCAAGTATAGACGCCGTCCACATCGGTGCAGATCTCGCAGTTTTTGGCCTTGAGGGCAGCGGCAATGGCAATGGCCGTGAGGTCGCTGCCGCCACGACCGAGGGTCGTGATGCGACCATGAAGGGTTTGTCCCTGGAAGCCGGCGACGATGCAGATGAGGCCGTCGGAGAGATGCTTGCGAATCTGGCGAGGGGAAAGGTTGGCAATCTTGGCGCTGGTGTGGCTACCGTTCGTGATGATGCCAGCCTGTGCGCCGGTGAGCGAAACCGCCTTGCCCCCGAGAGCATTGATAGCCATGGCCGTCAGGGCAATGGTGGTCTGTTCTCCTGTGGCCAGGAGGACGTCCATTTCGCGATGCGTGGGAGTTTGTGAAACTTGATCGGCAAGTTTGATGAGGCTGTCGGTGACCCCGGACATGGCGGATACGACCACGACCACGGAATGCCCGGACCGCTGCGTGTCCAGGACCCGTTGGGCGACATGGCGAATCCGTTCGGGGGTGGCCACGGAGGTGCCACCATATTTCTGAACGATGACGGGCGGAAGGGACTTGGAGCCCGGGGATGCGGTCATGAGTCCAGGACCAGGCGAATGGCAGCGAGGTTCGCATCGACATTGAGTGGTCGGTACGATCCGGTGGTCAGGGCGGTGTCAGGATCCTTGAGGCCATGGCCGGTGACGGTGAGAACGATTCGCTTCGCCTCGGGTCGTCCAAGTTTGAAAAGCCCGGCCACCGAAGCGGCGCTGGCGGGTTCGACAAAAATTCCTTCATTGAGCGCGAGCCAGCTTTGGGCGGAAAGAATTTCGTCGTCGGTGACGATGTTGATCTGGCCGGCGCTGGCGCTGACGGCTTCGCTGGCCCCCTTCCAACTTGCGGGATTCCCGATCCGGATGGCGGTGGCGATAGTGTGGGGATCATCAATGACTTTTTGATGAAAAATCGGAGCAGACCCGGCCGCCTGGAAGCCAATCATACGGGGGAGAATTTTGGCGTGACCGGCGGTGTGGAATTCGCGGTAGCCCTGCCAATAGGCGGTGATATTCCCAGCATTGCCGACGGGAAGAATGTGAATGTCGGGGGCATCGCCGAGTTCTTCCACGATCTCAAAAGCCGCTGTTTTTTGGCCCTCGATGCGGTGAGGGTTGATGGAATTCACAATCTCGATGCCTGGAATGCCCCCGAGTTCGCGGACAAGCTTCAATGCGGTGTCAAAATTGCCGTCGATGGCGATGACCTTGGCCCCGTAGAGATAGGCTTGAACGAGTTTTCCCGAGGCAATTTTTCCGGCGGGAAGAATCACTGCACATTTGATTCCGGCACGAGCTGCGTAGGCGGCGGCTGCGGCGGAGGTGTTGCCAGTGGAGGCGCAAATGACGGTGTGGGCGCCCGCTTCAACCGCCTTCGAGATGGCGACGGTCATGCCGCGATCCTTGAACGAGCATGTCGGATTGAGTCCTTCGTATTTAATGAACACCTCGGCTCCGGATTTCTCGCTCAGACGTGGGGAGTGAATCAGTGGCGTGGAGCCTTCATTGAGCGAAATCACAGGCGTCGCGTCCGTGATTGGAAGGTATTTTCGGAAGCGGCTGATCACTCCGCGGTCGTGCAATGGTGCGGCGGGGAGGGGGTTCGAATTGTGGGATTCGTTGGACATTTAGGAAAAAGTTTCGACGTGGAGCAGGGCTGGTGTGTCGCGCACGCAGGGCAGCGTGGCCAGAGTTCCCACCGCTTCCCGCATCGCCCCGAACGGCGCGTCGTGCAACATCAGAATTAGCAATGCCGCATCTTCGCCCGCAGTTTCGGGTTGAATGACCGAAAGAATTCCGATCTCCGAGGCTCCGAGTACGCCGGCGATTTGTGCGAGGACTCCCGGTTGATCTCTGACGGAAAGCCGGAGGTAGTATTTGGAAACGGTTTGATCTGCGGGTAGACACTTACCATATAGGTCATGGGAGGTGAAGCCGTAGCAAAACCGGGAATTTTGGAGCGCGCAGGCGGCCTCGCCGAGATCGCCCAGTACCGAACTGGCCGTCGAATCCGCACCGGCTCCTCGACCATAGAAGAGGGTTTCGCCGACGACATCGCCCTTGATCGCGATGGCATTGAAGACGTTGTTGACCGAGGCGAGAACATGATCCTTCGGAATGAGGGTCGGACACACCCGAACTTCGATCCCTTCGCCCAGACCCGCTTTGATGGTAGCAAGGAGCTTGATGCGATAGCCCAACTCATCCGCAAAACGGATGTCTGCCGCCGTCACAGTCTCAATGCCGGCCACAAAAAGATTTTTCGACGGCAGCCAGAACCCATAGGCCAGCGAGGCCAGAATGATCGTTTTGTGGGCGGCGTCCCATCCATTGATGTCCAAGGTCGGGTCAGCCTCCGCGTAGCCGAGATTGCTAGCCTCTTCCAGGGCGGGAGGGTAGTCCATCCCGGTTTCGGTCATGCGGGTGAGAATATAATTGCAGGTTCCGTTGAGGATGCCGTGGATGCTTTCAAAGCGGTTTCCGACGAATGATTCGCGCACCACCTTGATGATCGGGATGCCTCCGGCCACGGCCGCCTCGTAAAATACCGGGACCCGCTTTTTCCGGGCGAGTTGGAAAATTTCCTGCCCGTGCTCGGCCAGGAGCGCCTTGTTGGCGGTGATGACGATTTTTCCTGCCGTAATCGCTTTTTTGACAAAAGCGAGGGGGGCCTCGATGCCACCCATGAGTTCGATCACGACCTGAATGTCCGGGTCGGCGAGAAGGACTTCGGTGTCAGAGGTAAAGAGTTCCTGGGGAACGCCGGGATGGCGGGGCTTGGCGAGGTCCCGGACGGCGATACGGCGCACCGCAAAGCGGGCCCCGATCCGCTGCGCAATAAGGTCACCGTTGGCCAGGAGGTTTTTGTAAACGCCCGTGCCCACGGTTCCAAATCCTGCGATGCCGATGCCGATGGTGTCACTCATAGTGAGCGGGGGAGTATCCTCGCCCTTGGGCGAAATGCCAAAGAAAATTGTCGAAAGATGCGATTTTTGAAGGCGGAGAAAGCGCTCACTCACTGCGGATAGGGCGCCCCATATCAGCGACCGTCCTGTTTCCTCCGGGAAATTCCCGAGCCCCTGTTGGAGGCCTGGGAGGTTTCCTCTCCGGCGCCGCGACCACTCTTCAAGATCCTCCCGGAGAATCTGTTCTATTTGGGAGGCCTTTGGTGTCAGAGGTAAAGAATTCCAGGGGAACGCTCGATTTTGAAAATAGTCGATCTTTTTTCTTGCGGGTTTCAAGAAATCTGCTCTATTCCGCATTGCAGGGCAGAGCCCCTTTGGGCGTTGGTAGATTGCTAGTTGTGTTCGTAGCGGGAAACCGCAGGCGCTCAGTGGCGATTTGAAATCCGAAAACCGGAAACAGCCGCAGAGACTCACCTCAATACAACATAAAACCAAAATAATCCTATGGGAACTAAACTCTACGTTGGAAATCTTTCCTTCGATACTACTGAAAATGACCTTGAAGATCTCTTCAACGGGGTCGGAGCCGTCAAAGAAACCATCCTCATGCAGGACAAAATGACCGGCAAATCCCGCGGATTTGCCTTCGTCACGATGTCCACCGATGAGGAGGCACAAAAGGCGACTGAAGAACTTAACGGCAAAGACTTTCAAGGTCGGAGCCTGACCGTGAATGAAGCGCGTCCTCGCGAAGACTTCGGCGGCGGCGGCGGCGGCGGTGGAAGCCGTGGCGGCGGCGGCGGAAGCCGTGGTGGCTACGGTGGTGGC
>CALBXK010000265.1 GCA_937890535.1 uncultured Spartobacteria bacterium | reverse complement strand
AAACTCTAAGCTCACCAACCAGGGCTTCATTAACTGGACCCACCAAAAAACCAGCTTGGATTGGCGGGAGTGGATGTTGATACCGAGGGATTCTACACTTGGCACCAAGCACTCGCGTCCCCGGCCATGTTAATCCTCATGCTGCTTTTCAGCCGCTACGCACCCAGTCAGATCATTTCGTTGGCTCATCCGGGAAGGTTGATGGTGTTTGTAACCACGATTCCCCCCATCTTATTGAGCGGGAAGCGGGCCGCCGTCGGCTCCTTGATTTTGATTCCCCTTTTGTCGGCCATGCTGAGGCGACAATTTCACTACATTTTTATCTTTGGAGTATCGGGCTTCCTTTTCATCGGAGGTCTTGTGATCGGACAAGGTTCACTCTTTGATCTCCCCATGAATGTGCAGCGCTCCCTTTCCTGGCTCCCTGGAGAGTGGGATTCCAGCCTGAAGAATCTGGGAAGCAAAGACGAATTCCGCAAAGCCTTGCGGGAATTGGCCTGGGAAAAAATTCAACGAAACCCCTGGATGGGCGATGGGTTTCGGGTCGATATTAATGAAACCGCCGGAATCTTCTATCGAACTCAACAATATGGCGCCCCGGATATTCGAGATCAGGTCCTGCCATACGCCATGGGGAAGGCCTGGCACAATACCTGGCTGGGATATTCCGCCGATTTTGGCATTCCGCTGGCTGTCATACAGTTCTTTCTCGTCGTAACGGCCCTCGTCGTTACTTATCGGGTCTTCTGTCAGAGCCTAGGATCCGTTTGGATCAACGCCATGGCGATGTACTGCTTCATATTTTTCGTCAAAGACGTTTTAACAAGCTGGACCAGTGGTCACTCAGCTCTTGATACCATCACCCGCTGGTGGATGTATGGCATGATTTTTGCCTTAGTCGATCAAGTCATCCGGAATCGCATCAAAACTCGCCAAGAAAAAGCGGTCCCTATTGCTTCCGCTGAGATTCAAACTCTCGCGTAGATCCCCAACTATGAATGGCACCACCAAACCACCTCTCTTTCTCGTTTTCAGTTTTCCTAAATGTGCAACAACCTCCCTCGATGTCAGCCTTCGTGCGCATCCAGAGCTTTGTCTCCCTCAAAATTGTAAGGAGATCTATTTCCCCTCGCCCCCATCACCGTGGGATCAGGACTGGTTTGAAGGCCATTTCTCTCCCACCGAGTCCCA
Source organism: uncultured Spartobacteria bacterium (assembly GCA_937890535.1). Classification (GTDB taxonomy): domain Bacteria; phylum Verrucomicrobiota; class Verrucomicrobiia; order Chthoniobacterales; family Terrimicrobiaceae; genus CAMASH01. Next base: position 14,584 of record CALBXK010000265.1, on the reverse strand, counting down.
CTCTCTTTTCGGGGAGGTCACGACAGAGACTTTTTTCCATGATCGCGCGCGAACATGGCTTCTCGAAACCTACCCGGATGCGAAAATTATCGTCCTTCTCCGCGATCCCATTGAGAGAATGACGTCGCATTACTTTCACGCTTTGCGGCGAGGCTACATAAAAGGCTCGATCGCCGAGGCACTCGAAATGGACGACTCACTTGAAATTGGCAATGATCCCACCCTTTCCTTTCGCGGTATCGGCGATTTATACAAACCATCGATTGAATGGCTCCAAGCCAATATCAGCTCCGCCCAGATCCATTTCGCTCTCTTCGAAGAGCTGATGGGGGATCCCAACACAGTGCGCAGAATCGAATGCTTTCTTGGAGTCTCTCCAAGCGGCGGGGCTCTGGCTTCCGAAAATCGGCGACGCCTGCCTCGCTCGCAATTGGTTTCTTCAGCCACAACCGCTTTCTACCAAATCACACAACGCCTCACCACTCTTACACGGCCAATTTTCCCTCGCGCTCTCCGGGATATTCTTGGCCGGCAGCGATTTCGCATGACTAAGGCCGTCCGATCACTCGAAGAGGCCAACATGTCTCCTGTTGATCAGAAAACCCTCGTTGATGTCGATTCCGAAACTTATAATCGCATGGCCAACCATTACAATAAGACATTATCTGGTCTGGACCAATTGATGGGTAAAGATTTGAATGCCTACTGGCCTTGGTTTCAACCAAGATCATAGCACCACGCTTTGAATCTTCGCGACACGATTCGAAGGCATTTTGCCGCATCTACGTTTCTTGGTAGCGCCGGAATCTATTTTGCTGGCAGCCTTATTAATGGCCTGCTCCCGTTGGCGTTGGTACCTGTTTTTACTCGCTACCTTACTCCGGAGGACTATGGGATTGTGGCGACTTGCATGGTCCTTATGAATATTTTTATCATTTTTCAAGGGCTTAATTCCTATGGCTTGATTACTCGCGGGCATTTCGATGGCAACTTTCCGGCTCAAAGGCGACTGGTCAGCACTTCCATCTTGATGACGACCGCCATCACCGGCGCTCTACTCATTTTGTGTTTAACTCCTCTTCGCCTGCGCCTGGGAGAATGGGCGGAATTTCCGGCCTCATGGTTGCCCGGCGTTTTATTCTTGGGATTCTTTTCGGTTTTGCAAAACAACTATCAAGTGCTGCTTCAGGCAAGAAAGGAACCTTGGCATTTTATTGGCAATCAAACCTTGGGGAGTTTTCTCAACATGGGGCTCTCGTTGTGGTTGGTGGTTGGGATGGGATGGGCTTGGCAGGGACGTCTCTTCGGACTTCTTTTAGGCGGTGCTGCCATTTCCGTTGTTTGTCTATGGGGATTTATTCGGAGGCTCGGCCTTTTGCGGGTCGAGTTTTCAAAGCAGAGCCTCCATGAAATCTTTTCTTTCGGCATACCACTGATTCCCCACGTCCTTGGCGGTTGGGTGATGACCATGTCTGCTCGACTTTACCTAAACAACATGGCTTCAGTTGCGGATACAGGTCTATTCAGCCTTGCCTTCAACCTGACCTCACCGGTCAACATGGTGATCGGTGCACTCAGTCGGACCTATCGGCCCTGGTTATTTGAGAAGCTTGGCAATCCAAATGAACTCGACGAGGTTGCACTATGTCGTCAGTTACTTCTCGCGTCGGCGTCGATTCTCTTTGCCGGGCTCATATTCGGGATCGGTGTCGCACTCGTGCTTCCTTTCATCGTTGGCGCCAAATTTCTTGGTGCTGCACCCTATGTCTTTTGGCTAAGTCTCACGATGGCTTTCTCCGGTGTCTATTTCATTTTTGGGAATTTTGTCGTCTACTCCAAGAGGACTTCCCTCATGGCCTGGCGTGCAGATTTTCTTGGTGGCATCGTGGTCTTGATTTCATGCCCGATATTCATCCACATTTTTGGTCCTGTCGGTGCTGCCGTCTCCAACTGCCTCGGCTATGTGGCAACGACGATTGGCTGCATCACCGCCGCACGCATCGCGCATCCCATGCCGTGGGGAAGAGCCTTGAAGAGCATCCTTTGGAAAGCTACCGGATAAAAGCAGGGCGCGAGGGGCATGGAGCTCAGTGCCAGAAGCAGCATCGTTTGCCTACCAAAAACTCCCCACTATATCCGTAGCAGTACCAACCTCCGTCATCTCTCACATCCTACATTCAATCTCCTATATACTGCTGCAACCGATTTGACGAAGTCGAAACGGCCAAGCTTTCAATTCCGAATCCTATATCCTACTCTTCCCTATGAAAAAAGCACTTGTCACCGGCGGAGCCGGTTTTATCGGGTCCCACCTTTCCAGCCGCCTGCTGCGAGAGGGATGGGACGTTCACATCATTGACAATCTTTCCACCGGCTTTCGTGAGAACATTCCCGAGGGCGCAATTTTTCACGAACTGGATTTTTCGGACCCAAACTTTTCGAACCGCCTTCCCTCAGAACGTTTTGATGTCGTCTTCCATTTGGCCGCGCAAAGTTCTGGAGAAATTTCTTTTGACGATCCTGCCTACGATCTCATGACAAACTGCCTGAGTACTGTTCTACTTTGCGACTGGTGTCTCAAACACGGAACACCTCGATTTATTTTCACCAGCTCTATGTCAATCTACGGCGATCAAGATGCTCAGCCGGTCAGCGAAACAGCCACACCCAGCCCAAAATCATTTTACGGAATTGGTAAACTCGCATCTGAGGCCTACCTTAAAGTCTATGAAGATATGGGTCTAGCAACGACCGCTCTCCGCCTCTTTAATGTCTATGGTCCAGGCCAGAATCTCGAAAATATGCGCCAAGGAATGGTCAGTATCTTTCTCGCGTTCATCTTGAAAGGCAAAGAACTCGTGGTGAAGGGGTCACCGGATCGGTATCGAGATATCGTATATATTGACGATGTCATAGACGCCTATCTTGCCTGCCTTGACAATCCCGAAACACACGGGAATTCCTATAATGTCGGAACCGGTCAAAAAACGACCGTTGGCGAGCTTCTCGATGCGGAACTGGCCGCCTTTGGAAAGACACGAGACTCCTACCCGGTACGATTTGCTGAAAACACGCCGGGCGATACTTTTGGAATCCAAGCCGACTGCAAAAAACTCCAAACCGACACCGGCTGGTCGCCCAAAGTGGATCTGGCCACGGGGCTCAACCGGATGGTCGCATGGGCAAAAACTAACACCAAACAATAGACACAACAACCGCTACTTATATGAAATCCATCTGTATTATTCCTGCTCGTCTCAATTCCTACCGATTTCAGCGCAAACCATTTGCCAAGATCGCCGGTCATACCATGATCGAACATGTCTATCGCCGGGCGGCTCTCTGCGCTGATTTTGATGAGATCTACCTCGCAACTCCCGACGAAGAACTCCGCGATCATGTCGAAGGGTTTGGAGGTAAGGTGATCATGACCGAAAACGATTGTCGCCGTGCTTCTGATCGTGTCGCAATCGCCGTTAAGAGCCTTGACTACCAACCGGAAGTCATCGTCAATCTACAGGGGGACGAAGCCCTCATACGACCGGAAACCTTAAGTGAAGTAGTCAAGGCGGTAATCGCTACGCCAGAGGCAAGCTGCATTAATGTCGTCAGAAAATCTACTCTGGAAGAGTCCAAGGATCTCAACGAATGTAAGGTGGTCTTCGACGCAATGCACAATGCCATGTACATGTCACGGGAAGCTATCCCTTCTATCTGGTTGGGAGACAAAGTATTTCCGTATCACATCTGGATCGGCTCATCTGGATTCAGTCGCGAATCACTTGAGGACTATACAAACCTGCCATCGACTCCGCTCGAAATCATTGAATCGATCGATATGCTAAGGTTTCTAGAGTCAGGCAAAAAGATTAAAATCATCGAAACTCCGTATGACACAAAAAGCGTCGACGCTCCCGAAGACCTCGATCGCGCCAGCGAACTCATGCAGAACGACGGCCTCTTTATGCGAATGGACTATTCTGTAAAAGTCCGAAGGTAGGGCAACAGACATCTATGGCCAATTTTGAAATTACTGTCGATTGCAACGAAATCTTAGTTTTCCAGGGTGGAATAGAAATTCAGCGCTTTTCTCTCACTGATGATCTCGCGAAAGCTCATAACATAATGGAGGAACTAAGTCAGATGCGCGAGACCGGAGGCAGTGCCCTCCATCGAGCCTGGAAAAAGGACGATATTTTCTTCTGGTCTATGTACAATGAACCGTTTTTTTGGCATGCCCTGCGACCTGCCGTCAAGTATAGAAAGCTTTTTGTATGGCTCATGTCACAGCCTGAGCCCGAATTGAAGACTGATCTCTTTGATTTGGCCGCTGTGTGGAATATTTATAAAGGAAACTCTCTCAACTTGAACCGACCGGGCTCTTGGCGAAAACGTGCTTTGGACAAATTGCAAACGATTGGCATATTCTTGCATGACGTCGTGACTGCGTGCAGGATGCGTCTTAACAAAACGCAAGTTCTTGTCTTTGGCGCAACGCACGATGACGAATGTGGCCGCAATTTTCGCCTCCGCGATATTTATGATGAATTCAACACGCACAACATCCGATTTGTCACTTGCTACCTCTTCTCGGGCTTTCGACGATATCTCCGCTTTTTGAGGACCGGAAATGAGATTGCCTTCTACCTTCCTCATACCATGCAGATTTCCACAAAGGGTGCGAGGCAGAGCACGGTAGAGATTTCACCGACAAGTCTTGAGAAGGTTGAGCCGGATCTCGCAGGGCTTCTCCCGTCTCTTATTCGTTATTACGGAGCTGTCATCGAGAGTAATATGTACAACCAGCGCTTTATTCGCACTGTCCTGCGCCTCTCGGGCGTTAGTTGGATAGTGGGTATCGACGACCATACAGGGCACTCTGGTTTTGTACCTGCATGCAAATTCCTTGGAATCGAGACCATTGCGGTGCAAACCGGACCATTCCGCAGCCTCAATATTGGCTGGATCTGCCCCGGAATTCCCAAAGAGGATTGTGTTGGTTATGACAAGCTGCTTGTTTGGAGCCCCTACTGGCAAAAACTGCTTGCGAGAATGTCGGGTGTCTATCGCGAGAATCAACTCTTGCCTTGTGGGTTTATTCGGCCAAACTCTTTGCGGCTTAAACCGAAGCCGAAAGGCCCGCCACATAGTCCTCTTCGAGTTCTTTTTGCATGGGAGTTTTTGGCCCTGCCCAATGAAACTTCAAACTATCTGAATGCGATGGTCGATCGCGGAATGGAGGTAACCCTGAAGATTCGACCAGACACTTCGGTCGATGTACAGTTGGCTGGCCTCCCTCGTGATCGAATAAAACTCTTGCAAAATTTCCACGAGGACTGCCTTGCCGACTATGACGTCTGTGCCGGGACCTTTACTACTGTAATGTATGAACTTTATCACCTTGGAATGCCATTGTGGTATCTTCCGATGGGCCATGATTTTGGCCACCAAATAGTTGAAGATAAGATCGCGCGGAAAGTTTCCCTGGAGATGCTGGAAAATCCGGAGTTTTGTCCACTTGAGCACCTTCCGACTGTTGGTGAAGAGCGGGAACTAGTATTTGGAGGTGTCTCAGCACCAACCTTTCTTGCGAAGTATTTGAGTCAAATATCCGGGCGTTCTGTCTGAGTCACAAGATTCACCTTTCTTGCATTCTTCACGCCGTGCCCCACATCTTTCCTTCACGTCCAATAACAAGATTGCTAATCTCTTCCTACATGGCCTCCAAATGAAATGGTCCGGCGCTAAATCCTGAATTTTGAATCCTAACTCCTGCACATACCCATGAAACTTCATCTCGGCTGCGGCCACATTATTAAAAAAGGCTGGATCAATCACGACATCGTCCAATTGCCAGGCGTCGATATCGTTCATAATCTCACAGAATTCCCATGGCCTTGGGACGATGGAATCTTCGACGAAATCTACATGGACAATGTGTTGGAACACCTCCCCGAAACAACACAGACCCTCGAGGAACTCTGGCGAATCATGAAACCCGGCGGAACGATTTTCATTGGCGTGCCATATTGGAACAGCTTTGAGGCCTGGGGAGACCCTACCCATGAGCGGCTTTTCAGTGAGGAACTCTTTGAGTTCTACGATCCCACGACGTGGCGGGGTGCCAACCGATCCTATTACTCCAAGGCCAAATTTAAGATTGAAGAAATCGGATTTTTTGTGAATTTCTTCAAACCGCTTGTTCGGGGTACTCGCGGTTATCGCTTTGAACGACAGGTCACCAACCCGACCCTCAAAGCCCTCATTCGCATTCCGGCCACCTATTTCTGTAACATCATTCATGGGTTGGGTGTGCGGCTTCGGAAGATTGATAAGATTGAAGATGGGAAATAGAAGATTGGAGATGGGATAACGGAGGAGAAGGGAAAACATGATCCAGAACAGCAGGGAGCATTTCAACAAGGTCGGCGAAGAGGGACTCCGTGGCCGTTCTGGAGTGTCCGCCTATCGGGACTATGCGGAGTATATCCTTCAGGTCACCGCTCCGCCTGAAGGCGCGCGGGCATTGGACCTTGGCTGTGGGGATGGCCGTGTCGTCAGAGCCATCGCGGATCTGCGTCCAGACCTGCATTTGGTTGGGTGGGATCTTGCCGATGAGAAGATCGCGCAGGCACGGGGAGAATCCGCAAAGCACAAAAATATTGAATTTGAAGTCGTCGATCTCAAGGGGACACTGCCCGGGGAGGCGAAGTTCGACATCGCCTATTCTTTCAGCGTGATTCAATATTTTACGGTTGCTGAATATGTCAGACTAAATACCGAATTGGTCTCAAAGCGGATGGATTCCAAGGGGCGTATTCACCATCTTTCCATCCCGGACCTTTCGAAGCGGTATGTGTTGTTTCATGCGGACTGGCTCGACCGTGGCTCGCCGACAAATATGTCAACTTACGTCCATCTCATCAAGATGCTAATAGTTGATATTAAGCGCAGAGTAGTTGGCGATCGACGCTACGGTGATTCTCTCTTTCACGACCCTGAGGAATTAAAAGCTCAGAAAATTCCAGGTATGTCGTCAGCCACATCCAGACCAAGCGATTCGTGGTATCGCTTCGACGTGTGCCTGCGGAAGCAATCAATAGCCTCACGCAAATGTTAAAACGGATGAGAAGGCGGGAAAAAAAGCCGGAGAGCATGGAGCCACGAGGCATCGAACTTGTTTGCCCCAAGCCCCACGCGCTCCCCATCCTCACTTGCCACGGACGGTTGATGTGGTAGCGTTTGCGTCATGGATAAATCGCTCATTGAGGACCTGATTTCCTCAAATAAGCCATTTCGCATTGAAACCGCAGCGGGACGTGTCTTTGAGGTTCCACACCGCGACTTTGTCAATCTCACCCCCAGAAAGACAGCGCTTGTCATCACCTACGAGGAAGATGGCCAGGATCACTTCGCCATTGTTCCGCTCCTGACGGTCACGTCAGCGATGGCTGCCGCGTAAAGGGCGGGGAGTGGTCGAAAGCTGGAAAGGAGGGAGAAGAAGGGATTTAAAGCCTGGCCGGTGCATCCGTTGCAGCAGGGAAAGAGCATTGGCTCACAACTCTGCCGCAACAGATCCACCAGGTGTCTTTCAATCCCATATCCTATCTCCTGAATCCTATCTCCCATCTCCTAAATCCCATCTTCGCCGCGTAGCGGCTCCTCCCCCAACTCCTGGCCCCCAGTTCCATGCCTCGCGCTCGCCAGTTGACGTGAAGCGGCCAACTGATACGTTTCCACCATGTCCAATATGTCCACTGCGCTGATTGAACCGCGTGACGGAACTATGCCTGACAGACTTGGCGACCTCGTTTCCCACTGTCGGAAGCATGGAGCCGCCCTGGTGGCGCTGTTCGGCTCCACCTCTCGTAATCAAGATACGAAAGGAAGCGACATTGATCTGCTGGTACGATTTAAGAACCCGATGAGTCTTATCACCTTTTCTGGATTGCAACGCGAGCTGAGCGAGATTGCCCAACGCCCCGTCGATCTCGTTACCGAGGATTCCCTCAGTCCGCATTTTCGAGACAAGGTGCTTTCTGAAATGACTCTTTTGTATGACGCATGATGACGCTGTTTACGTTCAACATATCCTGGATGCCATTGGAAAGATCGAAACGTATTGCGCGGGTTCAGATGAGGCGTATTTCCTTTCGACTCCCATGTTGCAAGATGCGGTCATCCGCTAGTTGGAAATCATTGGAGAGGCCACAAAGCACCTTTCCAGCACCTATAAGAGCAGCTTTTCTTCCATCCCATGGACTGACGTCGCTGGCATGAGAGATAAGCTCATTCACGCCTATTTTGGAGTGGATCTTGGGATGGTTTGGCAGACCGTTTCCAAAGACATTCCCAACATCAAGCGTACCTTGTGGGAAAAAACCTGAGGGCGGAGGAAGAAGACAGGATTGAAAGCCTGGCCGGTGCTGCGCATCCGTTGCAGCGGGGAAAGCCAAGCCGCGTATCTCCCATATCCCATGTCCCATATCCAATCTCCACGCCTTTTGAAATCTCTCATCATCCGCCTTCTTCGCGTTTTTCGGATTCGCAAGGCCGAGCCCAACACTTTTCTCATCCCTGCCTATACCGGCTTGGGTAACTTCATCATGATGACGCCCATGATTCTCGCATTAAAACGCGGAAATCCTAGGGCCCGTATCTTCATTCTCGCTGGAAACTCCTACGGGACAGAAGCGGTTTTCGATCCCGCAGACGGTATTATTGAGCATGTTTATTGGTTGAGTCCAAAAGCACCCATTTCAGCCAAGTTGCTCTTCTTTATTAAACTTCGAAAAAATCGCATTGGTACTGTGTTCCTGCCCTTCGATGCTTCTCCGTCATTTGTCTGGTGGGGAGTAATGGTGTCCGGAATACCCCGGAGAATTGGGCACACTGTCGATGTCCTTGGTATCGAGATGGCGTGGACGCGGACCGTATTGACGCAGCCAATCCCTCTTCGGTTGGATACGCACGAATCCGACCTTCACTATGATCTCTTGGATGCTCTTGAGAACAAGGCCCTACCACGTCGGTATGCGACCACAGCCAGCTCAATGCCCGAGTCGACCTTGACCGCATTCGGACTAGCCAAGGGCGCTTATATCGTTGTTCAGATCACCGCCCACAACTCTTTGCCGACTCCCAAGAAATGGCCAACCTCTAATTTCGCTGCGTTGATTGAAGAACTGGAACGTTTGGGGGAATTGGTCGTGCTCCCCGGGGATGCCTGCGAACGTCGGGAAGTCATCGATTTTATTGAGCAATATCAACTCAAGGCAATTCCTTTGGCCGGTCGGACGACAATTCAAGAGGTCTCCACGATCATCAAGCACGCCAAGTTGGTGATTTGCCATGATAGCGGGGTCATGCACATTGCAAATGCACACCAAACACCCCTTATTGCGCTCTATGGCCCAACTGATCGAATATTTACCGAGCCGAAAGCTTCGTCCAGCCTGATCATTCAGTCGAATCTTCCTTGCGTACCCTGCATGAAGAATTTTGCCAAGACGGAGGAAAAGGTCCTTCAGGATTGTCCGATCAATATTGCCTGTATGCCGGCGATAACCGTCGAACGGGTCTTGGATCAGGCTAAGGAAATTTTATCAATGACACCAGAACGCAGAGCAACCAATTTTAGCTAAATATATGGATACTCATTCTCATCACAATCCACAATTGGAGGCCTTTCTTAAAGACGCCCCTGTATTCATTCAACAATGGTGGCTTGACGCGGTTGCGCCCGGTCAATGGTCCTACGCAATTGTTCGCAAAGGAGACGAAATTGTTGCCGCGATGCCATACTTATTGAAAAGTAAATTTGGGATAAATAAGATTGCCTCTGCCCCCCGCACGTCCTATCTGGGCCCTTGGTTCAAGAAGTCCACCGCAAAATATGCCTATCAATTAAAACATCAGAAAGATCTCATGAATGCCTTGATCAACGAACTTCCCAGGCATTCAGTTTTTCAGCAAAATTTTCATCCGGGCATTGTCAATTGGTTGCCGCTTTCCTGGCGAGGATTTGAACAGACAACGCGATATACGTATCAAATGGATTGGTGTAGCGATCCAGAGGAGGCTTGGAAGAAATGTACAGAGAGTGTTAAAACAGACGTTCGCAAGGCAGAAAAGCGACTCACTCTCGAGGAGGGAGATGATTTTGAGACGGTTTTGGAGCTGCATAAGTTGACCTGTCGAAGGCAAGGTTTCGAGCTTGCGCATAATGCCGTTGAAATGCGCAGGATTCATCAGGCCTGCCTTGCTCAAAAATGTTCGCGATGTCTGATTGCGAGGGATGCCGAGAATAGACCGCATTGTGCGATCTACCTGATCTGGGATGAATCAAAAATGTACTACTATTTCGCCGGGGCTGATCCAGAGCTACGAAATAGCGGTGCCAACGCTTTTTTGGTCTGGAACGCAATCCGGAAGGCCTTTGAGATGAAGAAGTCTTTTGATTTTCTGGGTTCCATGGTCGAACCGATTGAGCGTTTTTTCCGGGCTTTTGGAGGGACACAGGTGCCATATTTTCGTATTACACGCTATTCCTCAAAATGGATGAAGACAGTCCACGTTCTCTTGGATCGCTTGTAAGTGTTGTTGCGGTTCCGGGCGTACTAATAGGCTTCTCATATCGATGCCGTAGTGCGAGAAAGATATCGTATTTTGCAGTCAAATACATTCGCATTTCTGATTGCTATTTCTCAAACATCTAAAAACGAACTTATTCAAATTAGAATAATTGATAAAATCCAGACTGCTGCATGGCTTCTCACTCGCCATGGAGATACAGTCCATCGCCTGCGGTTACACCGGAAATTCCGGCAGGAAAATCACGATTGGATTCGCACCAGCAACTGGAAGAACCGTATCCAAGACGCCGTCGCAAGTCCAGACAACGCCTATATTCCGAGGGTTCACAGGGCGGGCCAGATCATTAATGGCGAACTAATCATGCACAATGGCCTTCGGGTCGGTGAATTGAGCTACGACGGAGAGGGTCCCCGCAACCTCATGGTGGCAAACCGTGGCGTGCACGAACCGCAGGAAGAGCGGGTCTTTCAGGAAGTTTTGCGCGTTCTACCACCCGGATCCGTTATGCTGGAACTTGGGTCATCCTGGGCATTCTATTCGATGTGGTTCTACCGCGAAGTCGCGGAAGCCCGCTGCTTCTGCGTGGAACCAGCTCCAGATAACCTGCCCATGGGCCAAAAGAATTTTGCCCTGAATTTTGGTGAAAAGCCGGCCCGTGTACAGTTCGAACAAGCCTATGTCGACGCTACGGACGATGTTGCCGGTGACGGCACACCCATTCTCTCGGTCGATTCCCTAATGGCTAAATATTCCATTGTCCGCCTGGCCATCCTCCATGCGGACACCCAGGGCCATGAAGTGAACGTTCTCTTGGGGGCGCAGAACGCCCTCGCCGCCCGCACGATTGACTACATCTTTCTCTCCACCCACACCAACGAATTGCACCGGAAGTGTCTCGCTCGTCTGAAAAAGCATCGGTATGTCGTTCTCGCCGATGTGGATTTGCTCGAAACCTTTTCCTTCGATGGTCTGATCGTGGCCCGACGGGAAGAGCTTGAAGGACCGGGGGTGTTTTCGCTGTCGCGAAAGGGACTTTGAGAAAGCTGCTGCAACGGATTGGGCGCAGCCCGAACGGCCAGGCTTTCAAATCCTGTTTTCACCCCCGCGGGCGGAACAACAAAGTGAACCGAAAATGCGTTTTGAAAGGAGAGACAGAAATTCCTAACCACTTATCGACACTCAGGGCACTCGGGCAATGGCCCAGTGCTATTTTGTCGGCCTCGCCGATGGGATTGGGATGGAACTGCAACGGCTCCAGCGATAGCGGGAACGGCCAGGCTTTCAATTCCAGGCGAATCACGTGGTGATTCTAGGCAGCGGTTCCATATGATCTTTTGAACAGGTTTACAGAGTCATCCCGAACCGCAGCTCGATCCCTCGGCCCGGCCGGAGGATGCCTGGATTTTCCGTAGGTTCAGCTCCCCACTCTTACTTCATAATTGAAAGCCTGGCCACTTGGGATACGCTATCGCGCAGGGTTTTGTCTCCCGACCAAACATTTTGTTTCCCTGTTTTGAGGTTGTGCTATCGCGCTGGTTTTGCCTCCCATTTTGCCTTTTATGAGTGGTTTCTTCCTCTACTTGCGCGTTCTTAAAAGTCTGGCCGTTCGGACTCCGCCCAATCCGTTGCAGTACCTTTCAAGTCTCCTCACCTCTCCTTTCAGCTTTGCCGCTCTTGCTCCCGCAAGTAGCCCCCTTCGGGCTGTCCTCTGGACAGGCTACCGAGCACCTCCCCTCGGTGCCTGGTTCAGCGTTCAGCTTTCACGCCCCTCCCATATCCCATATCCTCCATCCTAAATCCTAAATCCTTTCCCTTTTATGCTCCTCTCCCGCCCAACCAAATCAGAACTCCTTTCCCGCGTCAGCTTCGGGACATGGATCACCATCCCCAATCCCGCCATCGCTGAACTGATGGTTCGCGCCGGTTTTGAGTGGGTCACGGTCGATCTCGAACATAGTCCCATTGGGATCGAAAGCGCGGCGGAGCTCATCCGCACCATTGATCTGGCCGGAGCCAGGCCATTTGTCCGGGTGGGAAGCCACGACGCCAATGTGATCAAGCGAGTGATGGATGCCGGAGCCCATGGCGTCATCGCCTCCACAGTGAACACTCCGGACCAGGCGGCAGCCATCGTGGCGGCAGTCAAATACCCACCCCTCGGCACTCGGGGCGTCGGTCTCTCCCGGGCCCAGGGCTACGCCGACGAGTTTGAAACCCATTACCGCTGGCTCAATGAAGAGAGCATTGTCTTCGTCCAGATCGAACACATTGATGCGGTCGGCAACCTTGAAGGCATCCTTCGGACCCCTGGAGTGGATGGGTTTTTCATCGGCCCATACGATCTGTCCGCCTCACTGGGGATTCCCGGCGAGTTGACCCACCCCAAGATGCAGGAGGCCCTCGCAGAAGTCAGCCGCGTTCAAGGCCTCGTCTCCACCGTCGCCGGAGTCCATGTCGTGCAACCAAATCCGGAAGACGCGAAACAGAAGATCTCGAACGGATACCGCTTCATTGCCTTCGGCATCGACTATTTGTTTATGCTTAATCACGCGCGAGACGCACTGCGTGATTGCAGGGAGCAAGGTGCTGGGGGCAAGGAGTAAAAGAATCGTCACTCCACGCTACACGACATGGCCTATTCCTTTCGATTTCAATCGCTTCAGATTTGGCAGATCGGATCTAACTTGAGTCTTCAGCTCTTCCAGGTTGCTGACGATTTGGAATCGCGCAAACTCTTTCGTTTCGCCGAGCAATTGCGCGGATCAGTTCTCAGCATCACCAATAATATCGCTGAAGGTTCGGGGAGTACTTCGAACAAAGAATTTCAGCAGTTTTTGAATTTCTCGAGGAGATCGGTCTTCGAAACAGCGAACATTTTGCTCATCTTGGCCAACCACGACACCCTGAATCTGGGTGATTTGAACGGTTTTCTTTCGACTTTGGAAGAACTCTCCCGAAAGATCACCGCCTTTTCCCGCTCCCTCAATCACGTGCGAGGAACGCTGCGTGATTGCAGGGTGCAGGGAGCCGGGGGCAAGGAGTAAAACAAATCACCCCACGCTCCACGCTCCACGCTCCACGCCCCAAACTCCCCGCTCCACTTGACACTTGGCTCCAATCAGGCCAACTTGGCTATATGATCTCGACGACCATTTCTGACACGAAGAACCGCTTGAGTGAGCTTTTGACACAGGTTCAGGCGGGAGAAACGCTGATTATTCTGGATCGAAAAACACCTGTGGCGCGCTTGGAACGAATCGACAGCATTGAGGGGAATCCTCACCTTGTTCCGGCAAAGGCACCTTGGAATCCCAAACAGATTCTTGCGTTGCCAATTTACTCGGCGGCAGCTGGCTCCCCTTCGCTCGTGGACACCGTTCGTGAGGAACGCGACACGGGATGGTAAACTTCTGGGACACATCAGCAGTTGTGCCGCTTTTAATACGTGAGGAAGACTCCAGAGAACGCCAGGCAGAATTCGAAAATACGGCCAGAATGGTTGTGTGGTGGGCAACGTACATTGAAGGTGTGTCGGCCCTTTGCCGCCGGGAGCGTGAGGGCAACATTGATTCTCAAACATTTCAGGCTGCGCTAAATCGTTTGAAAGCTCTGGCTGACCAGTGGATTACGGTCTCCCCTTCGCAGTTGATCTTATCGCGGTCCGAAAGGATGTTGAGGATTCATCCCTTGAGGGCGGCTGATGCAATACAATTGGCGGCGGCGATTCTTGCCTCTCGCGATGAACCGGGTGACAGCACATTTCACACCGCAGACTCCCGCCTCGCCGAGGCCGCCGAAAAAGAGGGCTTCACAGTGGTTCCACCCCGATCAGATCGCCCAAACCTATCATCCTAAATCATTCTCCGCACCGTCCAAGCTCCAACCCCCCACGCCCCAAGCTCCCAGCCCCACGCTGCGTGATTGCAAGGTGCTAGGCGCAGGGGGCAAGGAGTAAGAGAAACTGCGCTACCCACGCCCATTACCCCAA
>CALBXK010000264.1 GCA_937890535.1 uncultured Spartobacteria bacterium | reverse complement strand
ACTGAGATCCTGACCGGGAGGGCGAGGCTCCGTCCGAGCCGAAATATATGGGCTCGAGCGGAGCCTCGCCCTCCCATTTTTGGGCTCTCTGCCCGTTTTGCAGCTTTCGGGCCCTCCTCCAGAGCGAATGCCCGAAATTCATGTCCTGTTCATCTTATTTCTGCGATCCTATAAGCGCATGAAAATCTTGATCGTGGAGGATAATGACCGCCTGCGAAAATCCCTCTTGGATTATTTGCGGGATGAGGGGTTTGCGACGGACGCAGCGGCTGATGGTGAGGAGGGCCTCTACAAGGCAATGAATTGGGACTATGACGCGCTGATCCTCGACGTCATGATGCCGGTCATGGATGGGTTCGAGGTCTTGAAGAAATTGCGGGGGGCAGGGCGGACGATGCCGGTGCTCATGCTCACGGCGCGAACGCCCTTGGCGGATCGCTTGCGCGGATTGGATGGAGGCGCGGATGACTACATTAAAAAGCCCTTCGAAATGGAGGAACTGGTGGCGAGGGTGCGATCGGCCATCCGGCGAACGGGAGGTTCGCCAAACCCGATGCTCGAAGTCGGCCCTATCAAACTCAACACCGCGGCACGAACGGCTACCGTGAACAGCCACCCGGTGGAATTAACGGCAAGGGAATATGCCCTCCTCGAGATTCTCGCGATGCGAAGGGATGAGGTGGTGTCGCGGGACTTCATTTACGAGCGCCTCTTCGATGAGCGCGACGAAACCCAGTCGAATATGCTGGAGGTCTATGTTTACAAACTGCGGCAAAAGTTCGGCCGAGAGCACATCATCACCCGGCGGGGAATGGGATATCAATTGACCGCCTGAAATCCGGAATGACGATAAGGGTTCTTTCCGGTAGTATCCGATGGCGGATTTTCTCCTATTACACGGCGCTGATGGTGACGGCGGTCGCGCTCCTAGTCGGGGCCCACGTCTGGACGGAACGGAATTCGCTCAAGCAAGAAACTGAGCTACGACTGCAAGCGCATGGCATCAAGGTGCTGCCCATGTTTTTTGCACCACGGCCCGGATCTCCCCCTCCCGCGCCCTTCCAAGAGCGTCAGGAGATCGATGAGAGAATTCCTCCGCCGGAATTACCGCAATTTCGAAATGCGACTGAATCCCTGAAGCAGACGGGAGATTTTGTGGTGGCGCGAAGTCACATGGGCAAGGTGCTTTTTCAGAGCGAGAATGCTCCGGACCCCGCGGAGTGGCCAAAATTTTCGGAGGAGGACAAGCAGTTCGCCGCATTTCAGACCGCATCAAACCTGTTCGTCCTGGTTCGCACGCCACGCGGCGGCCATCTCCTGGTGGGAACGTCACTTTCGGGGCTCGCAAAAAGGGAGAAAGATGAACTGCTGCGGGCGGCGGCGGTGGGGGCCGGGGTCTTGCTTTTGGTTTCGCTTTGCGGATTTCTCATCATCGAAAGGGCCTTGCGACCTATCGAAAAAATTGCCGTAGCCGCGCGACGGATCGCCAAGGGAGACTTGTCTGATCGGATCGATATCCGATCGCAACGATCAGAACTGGGCCAGCTTGCGAAGATCCTAAACACGACTTTTGCGCGATTGCAGGAGACCTTGCAGCGACAGGTTCGATTTACGGCCGATGCCTCGCACGAATTGCGAACCCCGGTGGCTGCAATTCTGGCTGACTGCCAATTTTCCCTCAAACGACCGCGATCTACGGAACGCTATCTGGAAACCATCGAGGTTTGCCATGAATCCGCGCAGCATATGCGGTCACTCATCGAACGCCTGGGCGTCATGGCAAAGTTCGACGCCAACGACGCCCTGGCCGAACGCGAGGACATCGATCTGGCGGATCTGGCCGAACAGGCGGCCGACATGGTTGTGCCGCTTGCCAACGAACGAGGAATTCGCGTTGAGACCGAATTGGCCGCGGCAAGCGTCCAAGGGGATCGCCTGAGATTGGGACAAGCCGTGATCAATTTGCTCAACAACGCCGTATCCTACAATCGCCCAGAGGGCCAAGTGTGGCTACGGACAGGACGGCGGGATGGAATGGCGTTTATCGAGGTCGAGGATACCGGGATCGGCATCCCATCAGACAAGGTGGAACTGGTGTTCGAGCGATTCTTTCGAGTGGACGACTCGCGCAACGACAAGACGGGTGGTTCCGGACTGGGGCTGGCGATCTGCCGTTCCATCGTCGAAGCCCACGGGGGTTGTCTGACGGCCTCAAGTGAACTGGGCAAGGGCAGTCGGTTTCGGATTGAACTGCCGACGAAGTGAGGACTGTTTTTCTTGGCAGAAAACTCTCAATCCCGCCCGCGACCAAAGATTTGCGCCCCACCAGCCAAAGCTCGACAAACAACCGCAGCCGTTCATATTCCGTCCATGTCTGGTGTGCAGAATGGTTCCGCCATGAAAATTCTAATTATCGAAGACGTGGACTGCTTCAGAAAGTCGCTTGTGGACTATTTTCAAGACGAGGGATTTGACGGCGATTCGGCGGCGGACGGAGAAGAAGGGCTCTTCATGGCTCTGAATGGGGACTACGCGGCTATCATTCTCGATTTGATGCTCCCGGGCATCGATGGCTATGAAGTTCTGCGCAAAATCCGGGCCGCCGGCCGGACGATACCGGTCATCATTCTCACCGCCCGGGCCGCACCGCCTGATCGTACGCTGGGCCTCGAAGCCGGGGCCGATGACTATTTGGTAAAACCTTTTGAGATGGACGAGTTGTTGAAGCGGGTCGAAGCCCTGATCCATCGCTCGCGACAGGAAGCCCCCGGAGATCAGAGTCACCTCGGTCTCGTATCGGATGCAGGAACACGGGTCGTGCGGCGGAGGCAATTTGCCGTTCCCAAAAACACCGGCATCGCCCTCGATCTGGAAAGTGATCCCTCGAACGGTGGCGGGGTCGTCTGAAAAATCGCCGTCGCGGTGGGTTTCCACCCCTCTGTCCTGCCAGTCGGCGTCTCGATGGACCGGGCTGGCAACTGGCTGTCTTGCCGAGTTGACGAGCGGCCCTTCTTAACTACCGAATTTCAATGTCCGTGAGGGTTTTGGAGAGTTTCCACGGGAGTGCCACGAAGACGACGCGGGATGACCGGCCAGTCCTTGGTCAGAAAATACGCATAGGTGCCATCGGGGAATTCCGGAGTTTTGGTGAAACGACCATTGGCGTCGTCCAAGTCTCCCAAGCCTTTGACAAATTCATAGTCTTGCACAAAAGCCCCGTCGTAGCGGCCGCCAGGTCCTTCCGGCGAGCGAGGCCGAGATCCAGATTTTAAGCGGTAGCTGGTTTTAAGTTTTTTGATCACCGAGGTCTCATCCTGAGGATCATCGTAACCGTACAAGGCATAAATCGGAAACCCATCGATGGCCCAACCAATCAGGGGAGAATGCTTCTGCGGAGAAAAGCTAATGCCTTTGAGGTACCCGGTCGGGGATCCGTGGTAGTGGTATTTACCCCCGGGTTGCACATGCGCGTAATTGGCATCAAGCCCGAGCCGAACCGCACCACCGAGCGCCTCGTAATTCCATCCCAACGAGCGATCCCCCCGCCAAACCTCGGCGGTTCCAGGGTCAAAATAGACTCCGTTGACTGCCACCCCGATAGGGCCTCTCATCTCGGACGATACAATATTGGGCGTCGGATGGAGCGGCAAACGCAGGTTGAGCTGCTGCTCAGAGATCTCATTCGGATTGCCAGGATTAGGAAAGCGTCCCACCTTGTGCGCCGGAATATCATTCGACCGGATGATACGAAAATCCCCTTCCTCGGTGATCGTGACTTGATTCGCCGCCGGCGGCGTACGAGTGGCCGGCACCAGTCTAAGCGAACTTGCCTTGTTTTCCGTATGCTCTTTTCCCCGCCCAGGAGGACCTCCCGGGGGACCTCCTGGAGGACCATCAGGCGGCCGGTGGCCAGGGGGAGGTCCCGGAGGGCGCTGAGCATGCAAGCTTACGCTCAAACAGATCATTGCGATTGCGGTAAGAGATATTGCGAGTCGGGAGGACGAAGGACACATAATGGAATACGTAATAATCTATGACACGAAAGATGAAGCGAAGATGAATCGCCATCAAAAGTTTTTCTTTCGCCACATCCAAGCCTGGGAAGAGGAGGGTTCCCGGATCACGACGTTTGGGAAGCTGGTGCCCCGGGGCGTCGGAGGTAAATCTTACCCGGCAGGGTCACTCCGACGCCCTCCCGATCGAGAATTGTCACGCCTCCACGAATTCCCGCCAATAAATTGCTGGCGCGATCCGCAAATTTTGTCGTCAATAGGGCCACACCATGATTGACACCCTGCGAACCTTTACGGCCGGAAACGGCAAGCCCGGCCATTTCCATTCCCTGCCCGCCCTCGAAGAACTTGGACTCGGAAAAATCTCCCGTCTTCCCGTCAGCATCCGCATTGTCCTCGAATCGGTTCTCCGCAATTGCGATGGCAACAAAGTCACTGAGGACGATGTCAAATCCCTCGCCGCCTGGAATGCCAAGTCGCCAGCCCAGGAGGAAATCCCCTTCGTGGTGGCGCGAATCGTTCTCCAGGATTTCACCGGCGTGCCGCTTCTGGTCGATCTTGCCGCGATGCGCAGCGCGGTGAAGGACCTGGGAGGCAATCCCGGCATCATCGAACCTCTGGTCCCGGTCGATCTCGTGGTGGATCACTCTGTGCAGGTGGATTTTTTCGGTTCCTCCCAGGCTCTGTCGATGAATCTGGATCGTGAGTTTACCCGCAACCGCGAGCGTTACCAATTCCTCAAATGGGGCCAGCAGGCCTTTGACACCTTTGGCGTCGTTCCTCCCGGGATCGGCATCGTCCACCAAGTGAACCTTGAATACCTCGCCAAGGGCGTCTTATCGCAGAAGTCGGAAATCGGAGGTCAGGAATCCGAAGTATATTTTCCCGACACCTTGGTCGGGACCGATTCCCACACCACCATGATCAACGGCTTGGGCGTTGTGGGCTGGGGCGTGGGCGGGATTGAAGCTGAGGCAGGGATGCTCGGCCAGCCCGTCTATTTTCTCACTCCCGAAGTCGTGGGCGTCAACCTCACGGGATCGCTCCGGGAGGGCGTCACCGCCACCGACCTCGTCCTGCGGGTTACCGAGATGTTGCGAGCCAAAAAAGTGGTCGGAAAGTTTGTCGAGTTTTTTGGTGAAGGCACCGCCGCCCTCGGCGTGACCGACCGCGCCACCATCGCCAACATGGCCCCGGAATACGGGGCCACCATGGGATTCTTCGGCGTCGATGAGAAAACCCTCGACTACCTGAAAGGCACCGGCCGCAGCGACGAATTGTGTCAAACCTTCGAATCCTACTACAAGGCCCAGGGTCTCTGGGGCATCCCGCGCAAGGGCGATATCGATTACACAATTGAAGTCGATCTCGATCTTGGCACCATCGTTCCCGGGGTCGCCGGCCCCAAACGACCCCAGGACCGCATCAATCTGCCCGACCTCAAGGACACCTTTGAGGCCCTCATTTCCAAGCCAGTGGCCGAGGGCGGCTATGGCAAAGCGGCCAGCGATCTTGCCGTCGCAATCCCTGTGCATATCTCGGGCTCCGACCCCGCGGCCATCGAAGACATGCCGTCGTCCGACACCTCATCCAATCACGCCGAAGAGGGACTTGAACGCAACGAAAGCGAACTCGTGAGCAATCGTCCGACGCCCGACACCGGATTCCCCTCCCCCTACAAAACCGCCGATGTGGAACTCCGCAACGGCAGCGTCCTCATCGCCGCCATCACCAGCTGCACCAATACCTCCAATCCCAGCGTCATGCTCGGAGCCGCCCTCCTGGCCAAGAAAGCCGTGGAAAGAGGGCTCACCGTCAATCCTGCCGTGAAAACTTCTCTCGGACCCGGCTCCCGTGTCGTCACCGATTATTTAGAGAAAACCGGACTGCAACCGTATTTTGACAAACTCGGATTTCAAACCGTCGGATACGGCTGCACCACCTGCATCGGAAACTCCGGGCCGCTGGACACTTCCCTGGAAGAAGCCATCACCAAACATGACATCGTGGCCGCGAGCGTCCTCTCGGGCAACCGCAACTTCGAAGCCCGCGTCCATCAAAACATCCGCGCCAATTTCCTCATGTCGCCGCCACTCGTCGTAGCCTTTGCCCTCGCCGGCACGGTGGATATCAACCTCGAAAAGGAACCCCTCGGCACCGGATCCGACGGCGTCGCCGTGTATTTGAAAGACCTCTGGCCCAGCCTCACCGAGATCCGCGAAGCCATGGCCTCTGCTCTCAAACCCGAAGTCTATCGCAAGCTCTACTCCGACTTCGCCGAGCAGAATCCGAAGTGGAATGAGATCCCCGCCTCGGTGGGTGAAGTGTACGAATGGGATGCCAAGAGCACCTACATCCAACTCCCTCCCTTCTTTACTAATTTTGGAATGGAACCCGGCCCCATTGCGGAAATCAAAGGCGCCCGGCCCCTCGGCATCTTCGGGGACAGTGTCACCACCGATCACATCAGCCCCGCCGGAGCCATCAAGGGAACGAGTCCCGCCGGAAGGTTCCTGCAGGACAGCGGCGTCGCCGTGGAAGATTTCAACAGCTACGGATCCCGCCGAGGCAACGACAGGGTCATGACCAGGGGCACCTTTGCCAACGTCCGCATCAAGAATCTCATGATCCCAGGCGTTGAAGGTGGCTACACCCGCTATCATGGCGATCAGGACGTGCCGACTCCAGACAAGGAAATCTCCGCGGACGGCGCTGGCAAACCCACCTATATCTACGACGCCTGCATGGCCTACAAAACCGACGGGGTCCCGCTCGTCATCTTGGCGGGACAGGAATACGGCACCGGTTCGAGCCGCGACTGGGCCGCCAAAGGCACCGCCCTCCTCGGTGTCAAGGCGGTCATCGCCGCCAGCTTCGAACGCATTCACCGCAGCAACCTCTGCGGCATGGGCGTCCTGCCCTTGCAATTCCCCGAGGGCGTCAACGCCGCATCTCTCGGTCTCGACGGGACCGAAACCTACGACGTGCTGGGACTCTCCAATGAAATTGTTCCCCGGCAGGACGCCACCCTCCGCATCACCCATCAGGACGGCCGGGTGGTCGATCAAATTGTAAAACTGCGCATCGATACTCCCATCGAGGTGGACTACTACCGCCACGGCGGCATCCTCCCCTTCGTGCTGCGTCAGCTCATGAGTTGACGCTCATCGAGTTCAAGGTCGGCTGGCTATTTACATTCGCGATTTGGCAGATGTCGAGAATGAGGCTGAGCCAACTTTCAGCAACACATACGCTGACTGACGAGCCCAGAGGCCTTGATCCTAGAAAAACATGGCGTCACCATTGTCGGAACATTGCCAGGCGCGTTCAGAGATCCAGACTTGGGATTCGTTGATGCCTACGTGATATTCAAAATGCTCGGGACAGAACAAGACATTGATCATAACGCCTAATCCGCAGCGAGTCGAAATTTTTGCGACGATTCAACCATGAAAAATACTGAAGCCGAACATCCCCATCGTTCGCCGACAATTTTCATTGCCGCAGTCGTCATCGCGATGGCTGTGACATGGGTTATGCTGAATTACACCGACGTCCCGCGGGCGGCGGCATTCATGAGTGGCATCTTCACGATTGCGACGCTGCTGTGGGCCACCGAAGCCCTGCCGTTTTTCGCCACCTCGCTTCTCATTATCGGCCTTGAGGTCGTGCTGTTGGCGAATCCCGGCGGATGGTCGTTCCTCGGGGAATCCTCAGCCGACACACCGGGCTGGCGGGAGATCCTCAGCGCGGCGGCCGATCCTGTGCTGCTCTTATTTTTTGGCGGGTTTCTGCTGGCCCGCGCCGCGGTGAATGAAGGCGTGGATCGTGCCCTGTCCTCACTTCTTCTCGGCCCTTTCGGCGGCAAGCCCCGGGGGATCCTGCTGGGGGTTATTCTGGTGACGGCACTCTTTTCCATGTGGATGAGCAACACCGCCACGACCGCAATGATGATAACGCTCGTTATGGCCATGTGCACCCAAATGCCTCCGGGCGAACCCTTCCGCAAGACACTGGTGTTGGCCGTACCCATCGCGGCAAATATCGGTGGGATCGGCACGCCCATTGCCTCCCCGCCGAATGCGGTGGCGGTCGGCTTCCTGCAAAAGGCCGGACTGCAGGTCAGTTTCGTGGAATGGATGGTGGTCGCGGTTCCGCTCATGATTGGGTTGTTGCTCTTCGCGTGGTGGGTTCTCTGGCAATTTCATCCACCTGCGAACGGCGATCTGCGACTCATCCAGCGTCCACAGCGACTGAACCGGCGGGGAGGATTCGTTGTAGCGGTGTTTTCCATCACTGTCGCGCTGTGGCTCACCGTCGCATGGCATGGGATTCCGGCCGCGATTGTTGCGCTGCTCCCCGCCATCGCCTTCACGGCCACCGGCATCATCAGCCGAAAAGATATCAACAGTCTCGATTGGCACATCCTCATCCTCATCGCCGGCGGCATCACCCTTGGTGCGGGCATGCAAATGACCGGTCTCGACGCCACCATTGCGAGCTGGCTCCCGAGCTCCGGCGGCCTCTGGCTTCTGGCCGCTCTCGTACTCGCCACTCTCATCGCCGCCAGCTTCATGTCGAATACCGCCGCGGCCAACCTCCTCCTTCCCATTGGTATTTCTGCGGCGATGGCAGGCGGCAGCGGAGGCAGTCCCTCGCCGGTGCAAGCCGCCCTTTGCATCGCGATGGCGTCTTCTTTTGCCATGGTTCTCCCCGTCAGCACCCCGCCCAACGCCATCGCCTATGCGACAGGTGAATTCACCAGTCGCGACCTCGCCAGGATCGGAATCTTCACCAGCCTGGTCGGTGCCGTTCTTCTCATTACCGGGAGCCAGGCCATCCTTCGTCTCTGGTCGCTCCTCTGAGTGCCTCCAAGATCGCCCGAAAAGTGCGCGAGGGACGACCAGGAGACGGAATATCCTATCAACGGAGGGGAATACCGTCCTATTCTCGAACAACTACGGGGGCACGATCATTCCCCAATCGCGCCAACTGTTCCGGGGTGGCGGGTTGGGTTACGATCTTCAAAAGCCGGTAATGTCTTCCGGGAGGCGTCGGTAAGAGCAGGCCGTCAAGCGATGACTCTGGTGGCGTCCCTTCCCAATTTTGCGAACCGTCCACCTTGCTCTTTTCACCGAAACTAGAAATCCCGGGGACGATGACCGATTCGGCACCTTCCCGCTTGATCCAATAATTCCGGCTTTCGTTTCTGGCAGGACCACCAAAGACAGCCGCATCGAACGGCAGTTCATACTTGCCCGCAGGCCCGACCATTAACACCGTGGCGCGCTCCCCGGGTTTTACCTCGCGACCATTTTGGACAAAACGATTGCACATACCCAAGTTTTCGCCAGTTACGGCAGGGAACGCAATACGGAAGGACCCAAACAAAAAATTCCCGCCGCAGCCTGAACCTAGGGGGAAGCATCGAGACAGATTGACAGTATCCCGCCCCTTGGGGCACATTGATTGCAGATGGGACCTGAATGGATAGGCTCTAATATATCCTCTAACTTTACGGAATTTTTTTGCGATCCGGCCGCAACCCACTGATTCACAACGCTCCTGTAGTTCAACGGATAGAACGGAGGTTTCCTAAACCTTAAATCTGGGTTCGATTCCCGGTGGGAGCATATCGCCCGTATTTTATCAGGGTTCGCGGACCATTCGGGTTCTCAAAAATGAGAGGTTGTCCGGCTCTGAGAACCAATTTTTTTTGAGCCCTCGCCTCCGCGGCTCCGCGGTTGAATGCCTGGCCGTTGCTTTGCATCCGTTGCAGCCGCGTAAGTTCTCCGCCTCACCCCGCCTTGGGGCGTGCGGTCTTCGCCGGTGATCCCCCGGTCAATGCCAGCACTTCGCGGGCCTTAAGTTGACGCCACTGACCGGGCTTGAGCGCATCCATTTCCACCCCACCGATCCGCGAACGCAAAAGCCGCTTCACCTCGTAGCCGTGTTTATAAAACATCAACCGAATCTGGCGTTTGATGCCTTGTCGTAGAACAACTTTCAAAAATGTTGGTTTGAACACCACCAGACGCTCCATGCGTGCACGGCCACCTTCGATGGAAAACCCCTTGAGAAATTTCGGCTTGTCCGCCAGGTCAAAGGGCTTGTCGAGCAACACCTCATACTCCTTCTCCACTTCGTGGGTGGGATGGGTCAGCCGCTGCGCCAACCCTCCATCATTGGTCAGCAAAAGCAGACCCTCGCTTTCCTTATCCAATCGACCGACATGAAAAAGACGTCCGAAATGGCCTGGCAGTAAATCGAAAATTGTCTTTCGTCCCCTCTCATCCGAACGAGTACAAACGAAGCCCTTCGGTTTATTCAGCAGGACATGAACCTTCACCGCTGCCCGGGCGGGTCGGCCCAAAACTCTCACATCATCTTCAGGATCGACGGTGGTAGCCAGATCACGAAGGAAGTGTCCGTTGATGGAAACTTGGCCTTCGGTGATCAGGGCCTCACAGGCCCGGCGCGATCCGAAACCTGCGGCGGCCAAAAAACGGTTGAGTCGCATTGGCGGCTGCTTCAGAGCGGAAGTGCGGGTGAATGGAAGAGGGAGTCATGGCGCGATCCGCACCAGCCTTTCCAAGTTCACTTTTCCTCGCACTCGCGGAAGGCTATTCCTCGGGCTTGGTCTTGGGCAGGCCGATGACCCGCTGACCCGGCTTGTAAGTGCCGCGCTTTTTCAGAAGATCCACGCGCTCAAAACGTTTCAAAACGCTGCGCTTGGCTTTAATTGTGCCTTTGCCCTTCAGGCTGGGATGTTGACTCATGGGCCGGAAAATTTGGACGAATTTTTAGGAATTGCAAGATCAATTCCGGGGCTCTCCATCAAAAAGTGGGGGTACACGGACTCGAACCGTGAACCAAGCAGTTATGAGCCGCCTGCTCTAACCATTGAGCTATACCCCCAAATATCTAACTTTCAAATATTTACCGTGGTTTTTAGACCCCCAAAACCTTGGTCTTGTAACCCGATTTAGTAACCTGCCATACTTCAGCCCATGCGCGGGAGCACTGGAGATCAAAAATCGGCTTGGGTGAAGGTCGGACCATGTTTGTATCAGTATAAGGGCAACCCATACTACGCACTTTTCAAGGTGGGCGGGAAGCAAATCCGACGCTCTTTGGAAACAACAGATTTGGAACTGGCAAGGCAACTCGTTCGACAGTTGCGCAACGAAATGGAAATATCCAGCGCGGCCCGCGAAAAGGTCTCTCTAGAAGAAATGGCGGAGCGTTACCTTAGAACGGTGCGGGGCAGGCCGTCCACAGTATCGCAGAAGGGCAACGCGATTCGAATGATGTTGCGGGATTGGCCCCAGAATGCCCCCCGGGATCTGGCGAAAATTCGCCGTTCCCATATCGAAACTTGGATCGCCTCGTACAAGAAGAAAGCGGCGGCCACGGTCAATGACTACATCGCAACAGCCCGCGCTCTATTCGATCAAGCCGTTAACGATGGCCAGCCTGCCGTGGATACGGTTCGTAAGATTCTATCCGAGGATCGAACGCGGCGGGGTTGAGGTGACTGCGAGGTGGGGTCACCCCCTGCGGAGCATCCCATCTTGCAGAAGTCCCCGGTCCCTGCTATCAAAAACCATGCCTGCAACAGTGGATCTCCAGCAAATGAGCACACCTGAAAAGCTACGGTTGATGGAAGATCTGTGGGTTGATCTGTCCAAGGAAACCGTGGCTTCCCCATCCTGGCACGGGGAGATTTTGGCAGATCGCGACCGGCTCATTGATTCCGGGGAAGAAAAATTTGTCGATTGGGAGACGGCCAAGAAGCTGCTGCGCGAAGAGCTTCAGTGACCATTTCCATTCAGCCTTCGGCCCTCGCCGATCTGCGACGGGGTTTCCGTTTTTACGAAAAACAGGAACGGGGTCTGGGAGAGTATTTTCTTGATACCCTGTATTCTGACATCGATTCGCTTCGCCTCTATGCGGGAATTCAGCCGGTTCACTTTGGAAAATTCCTTCGCTTGCTTTCGAAGCGATTCCCGTTCGCCGTGTACCATCAGATGAACGGCGAGGAGAGCCAGATTCGGGCCGTCCTGGATCCTCGAAATGAACTCAGTCCGCCAACCGAGTCTTGAACCAGTCGGAGAACCCCCTTACCTTATTCCCATGAACACCGAATTCGCACCGATCTTTAAGCTGGGGCGGGCCGAACGTCTTCAACTCGTCGAGGATCTCTGGGACAGCCTGGCCAGTGAGGAGGATCCCACGCCGGTCCCCGACTGGAAACGCGACGAACTCCGACACCGGAAGGAGCAATATGCTCAGCACCCGGCGTCCGGGATCGCGTGGGCGGACGTCAAACAGCGGGCACGCGCCCACCATGGTTGAACAGGTCATCTTTACCCCGCAGGCTTCGGACGACGTAGCGGCGGCCTACGATTGGTATGAGAAACGCGAACCGGGGCTTGGCGAGGATTTCCTGCGCTGTGTCGAAGCTTGCCTCCTCATGATACAGAGGCATCCCTACATGTTCCCGGCCGCCGTGGACGACTTCCGCCGGGCTCTCATTCGCCGATTTCCGTTTGAAATTTTCTATGAACCGTCTGGAGATGGCCTCATCGTTTACTCCGTCTTCCATTGTTCCCAGGATCCGCAGAAATGGCGCAAGCGACTCGGACTCAATAACTGAATCCACCCGAAATAAACGCCGGATCAATGGCCGTCCTGGATCTTCGGCGAGATCCAGACTGGTACGCTGGAGAAACGGTAAATAGCCACCTGCTCTAAGCATTGAGCTATACCCCCAAAGCCCTCGCGAACGAGGATGAGGGAACATTACTGCCTTCCCGCCTCGCGAAAAGCAAATCTAGAAATCATTGACAATCCCTCCCCCGGCGACGACGCCTGCACTGCGTGATTCCGCAGACATGAGCCTCCCGGGTGTCGGCGTCTGGAAATGGACCTTTGAGGCGATCCTCCTTGGGAGATTCTCGCATCTCCGCTTGCCAAGCGGGGAGATGCTGCCTAAATACCATGCCATGAAGAAAATCGAAGCGATCATCAAACCCTTCAAGATGGAAGATGTGAAAGATGCGCTCTCCGAACTGGGGATTGAGGGCATGACCGTTAGCGAAGTGAAAGGCTTTGGACGTCAAAAGGGTCATACTGAGATTTATCGCGGCAGTGAGTACACCGTGGATTTTCTTCCCAAAGTCAAATTTGAGATCGTGGTCACCGATGAAAATGCGGAAAAGGCAGTGAAGGCCATTTCGGATTCTGCCAAGACCGGCAAAATTGGCGACGGCAAGATTTTCGTCCTCCCGATCGAGAACGCGATCCGCATTCGCACGGAAGAAACCGGCGAAAGCGCCATTTAGTTCTGACACCAGACGTCCTGCCGGACTGGCTCCTCGTTGTCATTCTCGGCATCGTCGAGGGACTGACCGAGTTCATTCCCGTTTCCTCTACGGGCCACCTGCTCATTTTCGAGCACTGGCTGCATCGACCGCAGTCCGATCTCTTCAATGTCGTCATCCAAAGTGGTGCCGTTCTGGCGGTCTTGCCTCTCTTTCGGGACCGCATTTCCATGTTGTTGCGGTGGAGGGAACCCGAAAGCCTGGATCTGAATCTCAAGATTTTTGTGACGTTCTTTTTGACTGCGGTCGGGGGACTTTTGTTGGACAAATGGAATTTTGAACTGCCGGAGACCGTTCAGCCCGTCGCCACCGCACTGATCGTTGGGGGAATTGCCTTCATCGCGGTTGAAGCCCATTTGAAGGGACGGATGCTCACCTCGCGAATTTCCTGGACGGTGGTCGCCGTCGTGGCGGCAGCTCAGCTTCTTGCCGCGGTATTTCCAGGAGCCTCCCGCTCGGGTTCGACCATCATCCTCGCCATGCTTTTCGGCGTCACCCGGGTCACCGCGACCGAATTTTCCTTCCTCGTCGGCATCCCCACCTTGCTCGCGGCGGGAGCATACAAGATTTTTCAAGCCCTGCGGGACGGGGCGACAGAAGACTGGGGGATGCTTGCCCTTGGCGCTGTAGTGGCAGCCTTGGTCTCTTTTGTGGCGGTCAAATGGTTGTTGCATTTCGTGCAGTCTCATACCTTTGTTGGTTTCGGAATTTATCGCATCTTGTTGGGAGTTCTGTTGCTTTGGCTGCTGTGGCCTCAAACATGACCTCCATTTCTCCCGACCTGCAAGCCACCGTACTGTGTGAAGATGTGCGCACGGAAGCCAGCGGACAACAAACTCTTGTCGGTGTGATCGGTGCCATTCCCGCTCCCTCCCTTCCCATCGGATTTTTCAAACTCTGCCTCTGGACCCGGTGGTGTGGCGGCACTGGGAATTTTACCCAAAAATCTTTAATTCTTGGTTGTGATGACGACCAACCGATTGCGCAAAGCGAGGTAAAGTTTGTCCTGCCGGAGCTCAATGCCCACGCTACAAATGTCCACATTTTTGGAGGCGTCCAATTTCAGAAACACGGGGTTTATCACGTCGAGATCCAGATTGATGGACAATTACGGACGCGGTTTCCGCTGCCGGTGGTGCCCCTCCGACCCCCGGCGCAGGCCCCGGAATTTTCCTCCGGAGAATCCCCGGACGATGTTCCTGACTAAAAGGCGATGCGTTCGCCATCTGCGGGAAGAAAGACGCTATCCACGCCGGGGAGTCCTTCATCGCAGGTCTCCTTGATTTCGCCCCGCCGTCCATCCAAGGCCTCAGGAAGATGAGTGAGACACAGGGTGCCAATGGCGGCTGGTTTCAAAACCCCCAGAAGACTCTCCAGGGACAGGTGGGCGAGCTCGCAAATGAGCAAATCCATCGGAGCGTCCAACACGGAGGCCAAGTCCCCGGCAGCGCCCAGATCCCCGCTATAGACGACCCGACCGCCGGCGTAATTTACGTCGAAAAGAAACGATTCAGGAACCAAATCCGGCGATCCGGCCGGGCGCCCCGGCAGATGGGTGGTCAGATGGGGGGTGACTTTCAAGTCGCCCAGCTTCACCGTCCGGCCCGCCTCCCAGTCAAAAATTTCCAGGGAAAACCCCAATCGCTCCATCGGAAAGAGCACCGCCGCCATCCAAGCCTCGAAGGGTTTGTGCAAATGTCGTGGCAGACCGAGGGACAAGGGCCTCGTCCGCCCGTGCGAAGCGCACGCCTGCAAAAATAGGGGCAATCCCCCGGTATGATCGGAATGCGCATGGGTAATCCAAACCGCATCGATATCGCCCAGAGCACATCCCAAGTCGAGGAGCCTCCCGCTGCAGGGCTCGCCCGCATCGCACAACACATTCGCGCCGGCACACTCCAGCAACACGCTGGATTGAAAGCGTCCTGCGGTCACGTCCCCTGGCCCGGTTCCCAAAAATGTCACAGCTGCCATCGTCCAGTGAGACTAAGGAGGACGACCTGGAGACGCAAGAGCCGGCAATTTCCGTGGTCCGCATCGGAGGGACTTCCCCGGAAGAAGCGGGATACCCCGTGCCACCTACTGGACAATTGGCTGAAGAATCCCTAGCCATGACGCCGTGAACGAACGTGTGCGCACACGCGCAAAATTTTTCTTCGAGGGCGAACGCAAGTTTTTCCTCAAAGGGGTCACCTACGGGACCTTTGCTCCGGACGCCGACAACTACTATGTCGGCCCTCTGGAAAAGGCTGTCATTGACCTCGGCATGATGCGTGCCATCGGCATCAATACGGTTCGCATCTACCATGCGCCTCCCCGTTGGTTTCTGGATCTTGCCCAAGAACACGGCATTCGGGTGATGGTGACATT
>CALBXK010000263.1 GCA_937890535.1 uncultured Spartobacteria bacterium | reverse complement strand
CCGGTGAAAGCGGGAAACGCGCATCTGAAGCCATCGCGTGCGGATGGCCCAGAGTCCTGGTCGGGCCTTTGGTTGAACTTCGGCAGGGTCAGATAGGTTCCGCGGGTTTTGCTGGGCACGGATGAGGGCCTTGATCTTTTTGACAGCACGAATCAAGCCGACGACAGCATCACCGAGTGCAGTTGCCACCTTCTGCACCATGGATTTTTTTTGTGGTGAGGGCATAGGGGTTACGGGGGGGAGCGATGAATCGCGGAAGAGGGGGGCTGGGAACTTTGCATCGTATGCGGAAATTTTCTTTAGGCGGGGTGCAAGGCGGTCCGCATAACGGAGAGGGGTGCCGGACGATTGAACCAGATTTCAAAGGAAAGCGCGCCCTGATGCAGGAGCATGGAAAGTCCGTTGGCGACCCGGGCTCCTGCGGCGGCGGCGTCTTCGAGGAGACGGGAGGCCCCAGTCGCATAGACCGTGTCGTAAACCATGAGATTGGCGGTGAGGAGTCCCGGCGGGAGCAGCGGCGGATCGCTGCGTTTCATGCCGAGTGAGGTGGCATTGATGACGAGATCGGTGAATGCAAGTTGCTCGCGCAGACGATCCACTTCGAGGGGAATGGCCTGGAGGCGATCCACCGGACCGAGAAGGCGGTCGCTGCGAAACCTGGAGGAGAGTTCCTCCGCGAGGGATTGGGCTTTCGACACGGTGCGGTTGACGAGAACAAGCCGTTCGCAGTTTTCCATGGCGCATTGAACGGCAATGGCGCGTCCAGCTCCCCCTCCGGCACCGAGCAACATGACCCGCAAATCTCGCAAATCAACGGAAAATTCCTCGCGGATGGCTCGCAGAAGGCCCGGGCCGTCGGTGTTGAATCCGCAAAGGCGATCGCCGTCCACGACGACGGTATTCACCGCGCCGGATTGTTGGGCGTAGTCGTCCGCTTCGTCCACGCCAGCCAGCGCGGCGGCTTTATGGGGAATCGTCACGTTGGTGCCGAAGAATCCCGCTTCGGGAAGGGCGCGAAGCGCAGTGGGGAATTCCTCGGGCTTGACGTGGATTTTCACATAGCGGGCTTCAATGCCGGCGGCCTGAAGGGCGGCGTTATGAAAATCCGGAGATTTGGAATGCGCCACCGGGTCCCCCATCACCGCCAGTCGCGCCGGTGGGGTGAGAGCGGAGAGTTTGCCCTCGATCAGGTCCTGGGTTGAAAAGATGTCATTCATGAGAAGGTGTGCCTCGCTTCCTATCCTCTTGCGGGGCTCAGGGCAACTGTTCTGCTTTTTGGAACCGGGCCAGGACGCGGTCCTTGCCGAGGAGTTCGAGCATTTCGTAGAGGCCGGGTCCCACCGCTTTGCCGCTGACAGCCACGCGGGCCGGGTGAACAAAGGGGCCGGCCTTGAGGCCCGCGGCGGCGGCTGTTTCTTTGAGTCGGGCTTCGATGGCGGGATGGGTCCATTCGGTGAGGGTCGCCAGAGCTGCGCCGAGGGCCCGCAGGTGATCGAGCGCTTCGGGTTTGCGCAGCGATTTTTCGACGGCCTCTGGATCAAATGGATAATCCTCAGTGAAGAGGAAGCCGATCCAGGCCGGCACATCGCTGAGGTGTTTGACCTTGGGTTTGACGATAGTCAGGGCCTTGAGGAGATCTTCATCAGTTGTGGCGACGATGCCGGCTTTCACGATGAAGGGGCGGCTGAGAGCGACAAAGCGTTCGAGAGCCATCGTCTGTAGGTGCTGGCCATTAAGCCAAAAACATTTGTCGAGATCGAAGATGGCATTGCGTCTGTTGATGCCGTCGAGGGAAAACAGCTCCTGAATTTCGGCGATGGTGAGCAACTCCCGGTTTTCCCCCGGGGACCATCCCAGCAGACAAAGGTAATTGAGGACCGCCTCGGGCACGTAGCCATTCTCCAGGAAATAGGACAGGCTGGATCCACCGTCTCTCTTACTGAGTTTTTTTCCCTCATGATTGAGGATGAGGGGAATGTGGGCGAACTTGGGGGGCTCAGCCCCGAGGGCCTGATAGAGTTCGATGTGCTTGGGCGTGTTGGAGAGGTGGTCTTCGCCGCGAATGACGTGGGTCATCTTCATCTCCAGATCGTCCACTACATTGACAAAATGAAAAATCCACGACCCATCCGGGCGGCGGATCGTCATGTCCGGGTGGGTGACCGGGTTCGACATGTCGAAGTCGATTTTTCCACAAACAAGGTCGTCGACCGTGACGGTCTTGCGGGGGGAGCGGAAACGAATCGCCCCCGCGTCCTCGTAGGTGTGGCCGCCGGCCTGGAGGACCGCAAAATGTTTTTCGTAGATGGCGTTTCGCTCGCTCTGGCGGTAGGGCCCGAAGTTGCCGCCTTTCCCGTAGCCCTCATCCCAGTCGATCCCCAACCAGTCGAGTCCATCGGTGATTGCCTCCAGGGCCTCGGGAGTGTTGCGCTTTTCGTCCGTATCTTCGATGCGGAGAATCAACTTCCCGCCATGCTGGCGGGCGAAGAGAAGATTAAAAAGTGCGGTGCGAGCCCCTCCGACGTGGAGGTAGCCGGTGGGCGATGGAGCGAAGCGAGTGCGAACGGACATTTCTTAATCCTGTAAATCCTGAGCAGACTGTCTATCCCTTTCGGTATGACTCTTCAATCTCAAGTCGATAATGATATCAAGGAAGCCATGCGAGCCCGGGAGACGGTGCGTCTCAATACCCTGCGGATGGCGAAGGCCGCGCTGAAAAATGTGGCCATTGAAAAGGGAGGCGCTGCCGCTACTTTGGATGATGCGGAGGCGGCCACAGTCCTCCGCAAGCAGATCAAACAGCGGCATGATTCCATTGCCGGATTTGAGAAAGGCGGTCGGGCGGAGTTGGCGGCCGTGGAGCAGGCTGAGATCGAGATTCTTTCCGCTTATCTGCCTCAGGGCTTGAGCGCGGAGGAAGTGACCATTCTTGTAAAGGACGCCATTGCCGAGGCTGGGGCGACAACCCGGAAGGAAATGGGTGCAGTCATGAAGATTGCAGCCGCCAAAGCCGCCGGACGGGCCGACGGGCGGGCCCTGAGCGCCGAAGTGCAAAAACTCTTGGTCTGAACTGCTGATTTCATCGCAGGATGGACACAGGCCCAGACATAGGCCCGGACACAAACCCAGCCCGAATCGAAGGCGGATTATTGCGGGATCTTGGGGCGGTAGGTGACTGGCAGTCCCGTTCACTTGGTTGGCAACTTCCGCCCGCGAGGAGCTATTCCGCCCAACGCATTTTGGTACTTTGGTTTCTGGGATGTTCGTTCTTTGTCCTCTTGGTTGGCGGGGCTTGGGGTCAGGTTGCGGGGAAAATTGAGATCGTGGAGACTCAGACTGCGGCCGAATTACGGGCGGCGGGGAGGGGCTTCGTGGCCTCGATGACGATCCACCTGCCGCCTGCGCTGACTACGCTAGCGGAATTGGAATCCTTGAATCCCCAGATTTCCCAATTGTTTCCGGACCTGGGACGGATGATGGAATCCGCGGAAGTTTCTCCCCGATACGGCGAACTCTATCGGCGGAAGCTGGATCGGCTCAAGAAAGGCACGGTTCTTTCTGACCATAATTTCCTGGATTGTGCCACGGTGTTGCAACTCCGGCATCCGGAGAGTGGTCGACGCGTCCTCCTTCTTCAGGCCGATATGGACGTGGTCACGGATGGGAGTGATCCCGAGCGTGCCCCGAGGCTGGAGGACTATGATGTCGCCCGGGGATCCGACTGGTATTTGCCCCAAACCGCCTACACGTGGGCAGACCCGCCGGATTCTCCCAATCCCTTTCTCGCCTACTATCCGGCGGCGATTGACCGCCTTGACCACTATCGGGCTCTCTTTGTCCAGGAGTCCCAGGCGGACAAGGGCCGGATCTGGCGTTTTCTCATCGCTACGGTGGATTCCCAAAAGGCCCGCATGAAGACGGCCGGACGATCAGAAGCCACGATTCGAGGGTTGAAGAGGTCCCGATCCCTTCTCGGGACCATCGATCCCTTTGTCGTTCTCCCCATGAACTGGTTTTCTGGTCCCTCCTCGCCGTGGAAACCTCGCATCGGCGACTACGCGGCCGTGATCCATGGAGATAAAATTTATCCCGCCATTGTCGGGGAGGCCGGGCCGACCTTCAAGGTTGGCGAAGCCTCATTGCGGATTGCCCAAACCATCAACCCCAAAGCCTCCGGCCGTCAGCGGGCGGTGAGCAGTCTCGCGGTCACCTATCTGGTTTTTCCGCAAACGGCGGACGCTCGGTCCGCTCCCGATTTGGCGAGGTGGGAAGAGAAGGTACGTGGATACCTGACGGAAGTCGGAGGCCGTTCGAACTCCGATAGCCTGCATTCCTGGACGGAGGTCGAACCGTGATAGGCTTCGCCCCGAGCGTTGCCCGCGCGTCCGGGTCTGGCCAGGTCCGACAACGAACGCTCGCCAACGCGGTGCGCTTTCGAGAAGTATCCCCCCAGTTATCTTTTCTCTGATGTCCACAGCCCACCAACTTGCATCCGTGATCGTTGCGGCAGGATCCAGTCGCCGCATGGGGTTTGATAAACTCACCGCACCGCTGGCTGGTCGCCCTTTGCTGGCCCACACGCTGGCTGCGTTTCAAACCTGCCCCGAGGTGGGTGCGGTCGTCTTGGTCTGTGCGGAAGAGCGGGTGGGGGACTTCGAGCGTCTGGCGGCGGATTATTCAATTGCCGCTAGGGTTGTTCCGGGCGGACGGGAACGTCGCGATTCGGTCTGGAAAGGGTTGGAGGCTCTGGCCTCGGCGTCGCCGGAATTTGTTGCGATTCACGACGGGGCCCGGCCCCTCATCACGGCGGAGGCGATTTCTTCGTGTTATCAAATGGCTCGCGAATTTGGAGCCGCCGCCTGTGCGGAACCGGAGACCGACACTGTGCATCGGGTCAATGCCAACTTGTGTCCGATCGAGAATGTTCCCCGCCAATCCCTTTGGCGAATGCAGACACCGCAGATTTTTAGTTTTCCCGCCATGTTCCGCATCTTGAGTGAGGAACCGGCAAACGACGCCCCGGCCACCGATGAAGTCATGGCCTGGATCCAGTCGGGCGCAACCGCCCGGGTTTTTGAAACTCCGGACTGGAATTTTAAAGTCACGCATCCCCGCGATTTGCCGTGGGCGGATTCGATTCTGCGTGCCCGCTCTTTATGAAGACCCAACTCACCACCCTTTCCTCCGGATTGCGGATTGCCACCTGCGAGATTCCCCATGTCGAAACTGCTGCCGTCGGCATTTGGGCCGGCGTGGGGGGGCGTCACGAGCCCGCCCGTCTCAATGGCATTTCCCATTTCATCGAGCACATGCTCTTCAAGGGCACGGCCCGGCGATCCGCCCGCCGGATCATGGAGGAAGTCGAGGGGGTCGGAGGGGATATGAATGCCTTCACGGCCGAAGAACGCACCTGTTATTATGCGGCGGCGGCGGTCGAATATTTTCCCCGGCTTTGTAATGTCCTCTCGGATTTGTATCTGAACCCCCGCCTTTCGCCCCGCGATATCGAACGGGAACGAGGCGTCATTGCCGAAGAGATTCTCATGTACCGCGATGAGCCTTCCGCCCACGTGCAGGAGATGTTGATGGAGCTTCATTGGGCGGGACATCCTTTGGGACGTCCGCTCGCCGGCACTCAGGCGAGCATCGAGGGGTTCCAGCGTGAGGATTTCCTGAACTATCGCGAGTCTCATTACCACGCCGCCAGCACGGTGGTCTCTGCTGCAGGCAAGATCCGGCACGAGGACGTCGTCGAGCGGATGGAAAAGCTTCTGGAAAAAATTCCCATGGGGCGCAAGTTGCGGCTCGGTCGTGCCCCGCGACCAATGGCCGGTGGCCCCAGGATTGTTACGGAAATGCGAGAGACCCAGCAAACCCAACTGGCGATGGCTTTGCCGGGCACCAGTCATCACGATCCCCGTCGCTATGCCGTGCAGGTCTTGAATGTGATTTTGGGCGGCAA
>CALBXK010000262.1 GCA_937890535.1 uncultured Spartobacteria bacterium | reverse complement strand
ATCAAAGCCGCGTGTTCCGAGAGTTTTCGAGTGCGCCGCGCTGAGTGCTTCCGCGCCGACGTAAACTTCCGCCCACGAAACAGGTGTTTCGACAAGCACGCCGGTCTTGGTATCCACTTCGATTGCG
Organism: uncultured Spartobacteria bacterium; assembly: GCA_937890535.1. GTDB lineage: Bacteria > Verrucomicrobiota > Verrucomicrobiia > Chthoniobacterales > Terrimicrobiaceae > CAMASH01. Next base: position 23,411 of record CALBXK010000262.1, on the reverse strand, counting down.
GCAAGCACGGCCGCGCAACGATCCGAGGTCATGACCCTCCGAAATACGGCAAGTCGAAAGGCGTTGCGGAGTTCATGCCTCTGCAACTGGGTGAAGGCAAGCGGGACTTTGAGCGCGTTTCCCATGGTTTGGGCCCTTGCGCTGTTCGCGTCATGGCCATAAAGGGAGAAAAGAAAACTGGTGTCTGCATAGGCTACCATCGGCTTTCCTCCCGTTCCTCAAGTACGATATTCGGCATCCGTCTTGAATCCCCGAAGATGGCCTTCGAACGGGCGGCGAAATCCGGCATCTCGAACTTGGCGGGAGCCTCAGGGAGCGGCGGGCAAATGCGGGCGACGGGGCGGGTGCGGTTCAACACCGTAACTTCCTCGCCTTGCGCAACCAGCGCAAGGACCGCGCTAAAGTCGTGATGGATTTGTCGAATGGTGACGGCCCTCATGTGTAACATGATGTTCCACGTTGCCCGCCGCGTCAAGCGAGGAATTCGATTTTAGGGGCGGAACCGCGTCCTGCGGAGTGAGACGAAATAATCATCCCGCAGAGACGCAGGAACTTGCTGAAAGAATTCTGTCCTGCACCCCCTCCAGAGGGCGCATCTCTGAAGTTGCGGACCCATGCCCCCAACGAGGGCTTTGTCACAGAGCCCAAGGTTGCGCAGCACCCTTAAGGTTGCAAATAGCCCATATACCCCGCAGGGGTTGCATCCGACTCCGTGATACAACCCTCTCAGGGTTGGCTTATTCGTGTGGCATTGTCCCAAGGTAGCTCCCCACAATCGTGGGGCAACCTTGGGCTGTCGAGATGCGCCCGGGTGTAATTAAAAGCGGGTAAGGTCATAGTGAACCCTCTTTTTGACAATTCCGATTATCGTGACGACCGTCACGATAATCGGAACTATAAATGGATCATGAGACTAATTATCAAAACTGGAGTGCTTTTTCCTCTCGACTACCTCACCCGCTTTTGATCGCACCCGATGCGCCCTCCTCCTGAATCGGAGGGTGGCAAATATTGACATTCCGGCTATAGGTTCTCCATGACCGCCACGGAAGAGGCCGACCTGTTTACCGGAGATTTCCTTGCCCGGCTCGAACGCGTCCGTCTCCAGTTGCGGCGAATTTTTTCTGGCGCCCGGCGGGCGGAGCGACGCTCACGCCGCACGGGATCCAGCCTTGAGTTTGCCGATCATCGCAACTACACCCCCGGTGACGATCCGCGCCGCATTGATTGGAGCATCTACGGCCGCCTTGAGCGCTTGATGGTAAAACTCTATGAGGAAGAGGACGATTTGGACGTGGCCATTCTCATCGACACAAGTGCGTCCATGCATTGGCAGGCCCCAGGCGCAGCCCATCCGACGAAATTCACCCTCGCCCGACAACTGGCGGCCGCCCTTGCCTATCTCGCCCTTCACAATCTCGACCGGGTCCGGGTGGGGTATTTCGATTCCACCCTACGGACGGAAAGCGCACCATTCCGAGGCAAACCGGCATTTCACGACGTTCTCCGGTTTCTGCAGACCGTCCCCGCCTCTCCCGGTCGGACCGATCTGGCCGCCAGCCTGGGTCGTTTCGGCCGGGCTCAGAACCGCCGCGGTCTCATCCTCATTCTCAGCGACGGTCTCGATCCGACCGGATTTGAACGCGGTCTCGCCGCCGTGACTGGTCGCCACTTCGCGGTGCATTTTCTCCATGTCCTCGATCCCGCAGAATGCGATCCGAAAGATCGTGGCGACCTCCACCTCCGCGACTGTGAGGACTCCGCCGAGATGGCGGTGACGGCAAGTCCCGCCCTTCTCACTGCCTATCGGGCCGAGGTGCAAAAATTTTGCGATGGGGCCAAATCCTGGTGCGCCCGCCACGAAGCCGGATATTCCTTTATTCTTTCTGATGCGGCTTTTGACGACGTTGTCCTCCGCATGTTCCGTCAGGATGGCTTGGTGCGATGAACTTCCTCTTTCCTTTCACGCTGCTTTTCGGGCTCCTGGCCCCGGTGATCGCGGCCCTCTACCTGCACCGGCCTCGCCGCCGGAACATCGAGGTCTCTTCGCTCCGCTTCTGGCGGGCCGTGCTCGAACACGAACCGCACCGACGCTTCCTGGGCCGCTTGCGCAATCCCCTCTCACTCCTCCTCCAGTTGCTCATTTTTCTGCTGCTTCTTCTCGCGCTCGCCCGCCCGGAATGGGGACGGATTCGCGGCGGACAAAGCACCGTCGTAGTTCTCGATGCCCGGGCCCGCATGCAAGCCGGTGACACCTTTCTCCTCGCCCGCAATGCCGCCCTCCAGTTGGTTTCCCAAGCCGGTCCGGACCACCAGGTGGCCCTCCTGGCGGCTGACGGCTCGCCCCGGATTCTGTCCCCTTTCTCCACCGACAGCCGCGGCCTGCGCGAATCCCTCGATACCATCAATCCCTCCGACGCTGGCGGCAGCTTGGAAGCACCGCTTGCCCTCGCCCAACGCCTGCTCAAAGGGCGAGCCGGGCCAGGCAAGATCATCGTGATTACTGACCGGCCGATGCCCGAGACGATGATTTCCCAAACGGTCGAACAAATTCTCGTTGGCACTGCCCGCGATAATGTCGCCCTCCTGGCGCTGGCCCATCGCCCACTCCCGGCCAGCCCGCAATCTGAGGAAATTTTTGCCAAACTGGGAAATTTTTCCCGGGAGGATCGGGATGTCGAACTCGAACTCGCCATCGATGAGCGGACGTTTGACTTAAAGAAGCTCACTCTCCCGGCCGGGGCGGAGAAAGATTTTTCGACCATTCTCCCCGGGGAGATCTGGCGGGGACCGGGTGCGGGCCGACTGACCGCCCGGCTGATCGGCGACGACGCGCTGCCCATCGACAACATCGCCCGGGCCACCTTGGACACCAATCGGACCTTGCGGGTTCTCCTACTCACGAAGAACAACCCCTTTCTCGAAAGCGCCCTAAAAGCGGATCCCGGTCTTGATGTCGAAATCCTCGACCCTGCCGCCTGGCGTCCAGAAATGAAGGATGGCTTCCAAGCCATAGTCTTTGACAATTGGTGGCCAGAGGACGGTGACGTCGAAGATTTTTCCCGAGGCAATTTCTTCTTTTTCGGGCGCTCTCCGTTCGAGATTGGTTCGGAGGACGTCGCGGTGTCCGGCCTGAAAGTTGCCGATCCGCTGAATCCGCTGTTGTGGAACGTGGACGCCTCAGGGTTGAACCTCCGCAGCGTTCGTCCACTTCGAATCCCCGATGGGTGGCGGGTCGCCATTCCGCTCGAAGACGCCGGCACCCCCTTGCTCATGGCCCTCGAACGCCCGGGTCAGGCCCGCATTGTCGTCACGGCCTTCCGGGTGGATTCCTCGACCTTCCCCCTCCGGGTGGGCTTCCCGTTGTTCGTCAGCAATGCCGTTCATTGGCTGGCCGGACGCGACCCTGGAGAGAATACCCCACTCACGGCCGGACGGGTTTTTCTTCCCGCCGAGGGTGAGCGCCTCGCTTCGGAACCCTGGAACCCGTCGGAGCCTGAAGACAAAGCGTCTCTCGGCGGAACACCCCGTCGATTGATTCGCAACGGATTTTATGAAGTACATCCGGCGGAACCCGGGACGCCTTCCCGCTGGATCGCAGTCAATACCGCGGATCGCGACGAATCGGATCTCCGTCAGGCCCAAGCGAATCGCAATACGCTGATCCTGCGTCAGGCCAATTTCAGTCTTCAGCCCTGGCAATGGCTCGCGCTCGGCACTCTGATCTTGATTCTGATCGAGTGGGCTCTCCATCACCGACGCATCACGGAATAACAAAAAAAAACGACCCTCCGCATTCCGCAGGAGAGTCGTTTTTAAAAAAGAGGAAGATTAGAACCGAAATTTCGGTTTCTCGGGCGAGGCCTGCGGACTCGGGGGAGGGGCCATCGGCATGTCTTCTGGAGCGATATTCAAATCCGGGGGCGGAACCGAATCCGGCAGGGGGATGTCATTGATTTGCTCGCCGCGAAACCTTTGGCTGGAGCGGCTGGACCCGTTGGATCTGCGGGACCCACCGTTTCTGGTTCGCGATTCGGAAACCTCTGGCTCCGGCCGACGGGGAGGGGCCACGGCAATATTTTCGTTGGCCACGTATCCCGTGCGGGCATCCTCCAATTGCACAAGGCTATATCCCATTTCCAAGCGCAGAACTTTCACCCGGGTCTGAGCCGGCAGCGCGGCATCGGGGCCTCGCGACTGCATCGGACCGGTGCGGTAAAAAGGCGAATACCCGCGCACCACCATGTAATCTGGAGCCTCCTCCACGGAGAAGTTCTTGGTCGTCTCGCAGCCGGCGCAAAGCAAAAGCCCTCCCAGCGCCAGGGCAGGTAAGAGTCGGAGGGGGTTGGTCATGACGCGGAACATCTATTTACCAGTCGAAAGCATTTTCGCAAGCTCCTGTCGGTAAATTGCTTCGACTCGGCGCGAGGTTTCAGAGGCCGAAAATGAATCCCTCACCTTGCGGATGGCTCCGGCGGCAAGTGTTTCGCGAAGGGCTGGCGATTCTATGAGCCGGCGGAGTTGCCGCGAAAAATCCTCAATATCATCCGGACAGGCAAGAAGACCATCTTCTTCCTCCGGCATCGCTGCGGCAATCCCCTCCAGCCGTGAGGCCAGCACCGGCACCCGAGCAGCCATCGCCTCAAGGAGGACCATCGGCAACCCTTCGTAAAGGGAAGGTAGAAGAAAGACATCCAAAGCCTGATAGAAAGCCGGACGGTCCCCCACGCTGCCAAGGAGCCGAACCCGATCGTCCACCCCAAGGTCCTTCGCCCGGGCCTTCACGGCGCTCGCCTCCGGGCCCTCGCCGGCAAGGACGAAATACACCCCGGGATGTCGCCGGGCGAGTTCCGGAACCATGATAAAATTTTTCTCCGGAGCCAACCGGCCCATTGCGCCAACCACGAACGCATCCGAAGGAATCCCCTGCTTCTTTCGCCAGGCCAATTTTTGCTCCAAGGTTCCAGGGGAAAAATTCGCCGTATTGACCCCATTGGAAATCACTTCCACAACGTCGTCAGGTACCGCCTCCCACTGCCGGAGGAAATCCCGAACGCCGCCTGACACCGCGACGACTCGGGAGGAAAACCGATGCGCAAGCGCATCAGGCACCAGCGAGGCCATCCCCCGAAATCGGATATCGCCGCTGGCATGGTCATGGGAAATCCGCACCGGATGACCCGTCAGAGCTGCCAGCGGTTTGGCGATCCAGTTGGCACCCTGAAGATGAAAATGCAGCACATCATATCGCCCGCTGGCCAGACGAGCGAGAAACCCCGCAAGATAGGCAGGAGGCCATTTGGTCGCTGACAATTCCCAAACCGGAATTCCCATTTTCTCCAACGTCGCCGCAAACGAACCCCGCCCATGCATGACCGCGACTTCCACCGCGAAAGCGTCGCGATCCCGGCAGCCCAGCATATCAAGGAGTGCGGTCTGCGCCCCCCCGAGATCAAGGTGGTCGATGACGTGAAGGACGCGAATCATGGGATCACCTCAGAAAGAAAGGCTTCCAAATTGGTGGCATTATTGTGCCACTCGCGCACGAAACGGGCACATTCATCCTGGGCGGCCTCGAGTTCCTTCGGATTTCTCAGAAGGTGCCCGGCCCGGGTCACCAGGAGATCAAAATCGCCCCGTGCGCAAATGCCGGCCTGGAAGCTTTGAAACATTCCGTCGGGATCAACCGTCAGAGACAGAAGGGCCGTGTGGCCGAGTCCGGAATGGATAAAAGTATTTGGCACCCCCTCGCGATCCGAGGTGTTGACGAATATTTCTGCGGCATTGAAGTGACTTTGGATCTCGTGATAGGGCACTGCGTCCAGAAATTCCACATGGGCCAGACCTTCCGCCCGGTGGCGCACGGCCCGGAAAAGGTCACCATCCTGCTCGGAACAGATCATCCGACATCGCGCCTGCGGCAGTCGCTCAGCCAAATCGAGAAAGAGCTGGGGGCGTTTTACGGGATGGCATCGCGCCACCCAAAGAAGATCGATAGATTTTTTTCGGGCTGCGGGAATCTCACTTTCCTGCAGAAGGAGCCGCGTCACCGCGCAGGACATGCCCTGTTCTCGAAACAGCGTCGCCTGGTGTTCGGTGATCCCCAAGCGCACGTCAGCCGCCCGCATTCCATGGGCAAACAACCAGCCCCGCCAGGGATTGTCGCGACGAAACCCGCCGTCAATCTCTGCATCCAAAGCGCATACGAATACGAGACGAAAGCGACAGATTCCCCGCAGGCCGGCAAGAATCGCAAGCCAGGCCGTCCAACCATAAACCACCACAACATCCGGCCGTTCCTGGCGAAGGACGCGAACCAGACGCGGTAGCGCCGCCAGGCTGTCTTTCAGCGTCCCAGTGTCGAAGCGTCCCCCGCCCCGAATCGTGATGCCCTCCCAGATCACGCCATCCTCCTGCCCGATGTCAGCGGCCAGAAGAACCGCCTCATGCCCATGCGCCACCAATTCCCGCGCCAGGAGCGCGACCTGCAATTCCGCCCCGCCCGAAGCCCGCTGCGACGTGGGGTCCAAAGCCAAATGAGCGTGACCGGAAAGAAAAAGAAATTTCATGAATCTGCGGAGGGACGAGCCTCGATCCGAAAGGAATGGGTGTCACCAAATCCGCTGCAATCCGTATCGCTCGAAGACCGGATCGCGGCTCACAATATCCAGTCGGCGACGTTGCGCCTGCACGACCTGAATCCTGTCAAAGGGATCGCCATGCCCAGGTGCCAAATCTTTCGTCGCCGTCACGTCTTCCACTGTCAATCCCAACACCTCAAACCCGTTTTCCTCCAACAACCGGGGAAGATCGACCTGAAGATCATAGGGCAGAGTGAGTTTCCCTTCTCCACCTCATCCAAAAGGCGCGACAAATGCGTTTTCGCTTCGAAAGCACCAACTTCCTTAACCATGAACGCAAACTAGTTGAACTGGTTGATCCTGTCAAACGGCGTCGTCCGGCTTCTTTAGAGATCGGGCCGGGTTGCCCGCCACCACGTCGCCGGGGGCAACATCGTGCAGGACCACCGAGCCAGCGCCAATCACCGCCCCATCACCGATCCGAATCCGTCCCATCAAAACGGACTGACACCCGACATCCACGTTGTCTCCCAGCACGGGACAATCCTCGGGGCCGTTTTTCGCTCCCAGGGTCGTTCCGTGCCGCAGGGTACAATTTTCCCCGATCACCACCGCTTCATGGATCACCAAGCCGACTCCGTGATAGAGGTGCAGGCCCGGGCCAATGCGGGATTTGAGGTTCAACTCAATCCCCATCCCCCATTCGACGAGCAACACATAGACGAGCACAATCGGACACCCCAGCCAGCGCAGGGGAGTCTCCTGACGCTGGATGGATTGCGCCAGACGATAAAGGAAGAGCACGCCGCAGCTTTTCCAATTGCCTCGATTGGCGTCCCAGTCTTGCAGGATGTCTTCGTTCATTTATCGTGCCGGAGTTTCATGGAGGTTCACTTTTATCTTCCGGAAAAGTATCTACCGGATTCCGCCCAACAGGAAGCTTGGAAGGCTGGTGAGATCACCACGCTCGAACAGGAGGGAAAAATCGCCTGTGCCCAATGCTGGATCTATCAAACCTGGGCCGCTCTGACGCGGGCCAACGTGGACGTCCACCTGACCCATGACCTGCCTAAAGCGGGGATTATGGTTACGCTGGCGGGATTTTTTGGCGACGATTTCCGCCCTCCTAAAGACGTCTTTTTTGCCGATATCGTGGCCGATTCGGTCCCGCACCCGGTGCCCAAATCCATATTCTGCAAAATTCCGTTCATGCGCTCAAGCTGCGCCCTTCGGTGTACATGCCGCTCTGGCCCCACCCCAACCTTCTCCCGCGCGAATCTGCCCGGGGGACGACCTTTGAGAATATTTGTTTTTTTGGGGACAAACAAAACCTCGCGCCCGAGTTGCGAGACCCGAATTGGCGCTCGCAGCTCAATGAACTTGGCCTGGATCTAAAAATCCACGGCGCCGACCATTGGCACGATTACCGGGAGGCGGATGGTGTCATCGCGGTGCGGGATTTCGGATTCTCCCGGCACCTGCACAAGCCCGGAACGAAACTCTACAATGCCTGGCTCGCTGGCGTTCCCTTCCTTGGAGGTCGCGATTCCGCTTACGCCGGAGATGGCTGCCCTGGCGAAAACTACCTCCGGGCGACGACACCGGAGGAGCTGCTCACTCACATCCGGCGACTCAAGGAAGATATCACCCTACGGACGCGATTGACCGATGCCGGACACGTCGCCGGGAAAGGCTTTACTCCCGCCGCCACCTTGGAGCGTTGGCAAAATCTCGTCACCCGTGACCTCCCTCCCCTCGCGGAGGATTGGCGCAGGCGGGGTTCACTTTCCCGCCGGACGTTCTATTTTGCCCAAAAAGTGCGCGTCTGGCGGGACCGCACCTTCAGGCAGTAAGGAGTAAAAAATCCTACAAATACCTCGCCGCCAACCATCCAGCGGTGGCTCGTCCGTCGGTGCGCGCAGCCCGCCAGATCTCTGCGACCGCCGCTCTTCGGTCGCTCGCCAAAAGCGATCCCGAGGCCTTGAGGCGATGCAAGGCCGCCGCCCTTCGTAAGTCACAGGTGTGGGCGATCTCGAATGTCCGGCGTTCACGTTCGTAGAACCGCCAAAACTCCGTCCGGGATTCGGAGGTGAGTCCCTCGCGAAAGGCGGCCATGAGCTTCTGCTCGGCAGGCTCGGGGACCCGTCCAAAAATTCGTTCACTCTCCCGGAGCGAGATTTTCCCGGCTTCGGCAAAGGCGAGATCGCTTCCGGTCTTCGACAACGAGCTTTCCAAGTGCCGGTAGCAGACCAGTCGCTCGGGAAGATTGGCCACCGGATACCTTGCCATCACACGAGTCCAAAGTTCATAATCCTGCGCGATCCGATAGTTTTCATCGTACCCGCCCAACTCGTCACGAAGGATGTCGGCGCGAAACATCACCGCAGTGTGGGTGAAGGGATTCAGGAAGGGCGCGGTCCAGTCTGCGGCCACGGCCGAGAGGGGATTATCCAGAAGCCCAACCCGACGATCCTGCCCGTCGACCATCCGCCCCTGGGTCCCCAAAAGCACGACTTCGGGGTGCATGGTCGTGAACTGGAACTGCTCGAAAAGCCTCACGGGATGGGAGAGGTCATCCGCATCCTGCCTTGCGATCCAACGGCCCCGGGCCAGACGCAACCCCTGATTGAGACAGGGGGTCTGGCCTTTGTTCGCCTCGTTTCGAATCAGACGAATGCGATCATCCCGCAGCGCCCATCCTTCGACCACTTCCACCGAACCATCGGTCGAGGCGTCATCGACGATGAGGAACTCAAAATTCCGAAACGACTGTCCGGTGATACTGCGAATGGCTGGATCCAGGAACCGTCCGGCGTTGAAAACCGTCATCAAAACGGTGAGGGCGGGGTCCGTCATGCCAACAGCTTTCGAAAAATTTCCCCATGGCGCGCCACCCAATCGGGGGCTCCGAAATGGTTCTCCGCATGACGCCGGGCGCAACGCGACATATCGGAAAGGTGGGGCTGGACCGACTGCACGGCCCCTGCCAGTTCCTCACCGGTCGGGGTGATGAGGCGATCCCATACCTGGGGTACGGGGATGAGTCTGCCGCCATCGGCAGGGACCATTTCCGGCAATCCGCCTGATGCGGAACCGATCACAGGCAATCCGCTGGCCAGAGCCTCAATGACCACCGTCGGACAAGGGTCAAGATACTTGGGATGCAGGAGAATGTGATGATCACGATACATCCGGGCGGCTTCGTCCTGATCGAATGCCGGACGCACTGTCACGGCCTCGCCCAAGCCCCGACTGACAATGGCGTCGCGGACAATCCGCTCCGCATCGGACCAGAGCATCCGGCCGGCGATGGTCAAAGTGCATTCCTGGCCCGCATCCCGCAGCGCCTTGAGACATTGGATGGGAGCCAAGACACGCTCAGCATAGTTGTGAGTGCCCAGGGTCAACAGTCTCAGGGGACCAGCCGGGGAGGGCCCGGGATGAAATTTCTCCAAATCCACCGGATTCCAAAGCACCTCGCCCTCCACCGGACAGGGTCCAAGGAATTGGTCTGCGGCCGCACGGCAAAACTCACTTTGATAAATGATGGTGTCAGCTGCCGCACGGAGACGCCGCATGGGGGCATTATGTCGTTCCGCCTCGCTCCCCGCCCAACCGGGATACCCGACCCCATTCTGATTCCAGACCAATCGAATTCCCCGCGAACGGCAGGCCGCCACCATCTCTTCGGCAAACTCTGGTTGGGCGCTGCTGACCAGATAGAGAAGATTAAAACTGGTCTCGTCGCTGGAAAATGCGTCGCGCAGGGCCAACAGCTTTACGGCGCCCCCATGGACCAGCCCACCATCGTCCAAAACTCCCCCAAAGGCGAGCCGGGGATCGCTGGATGAACTTTTTTGCACGTTCCGCCACCGGCGGCGGCAAGCTCGCCGTTCCGGGCTCGAAAGCGCCCGGCGCAAGGCCTCTTTGATTTGCCAGGGCAGATTCACCATTCCAATAGAAGGTTCTGTAGGGCCAGATCGACCAGCGATCGCTCGGGCGGACGGGCCAGGGCCTGTATCTCCACGGCATCACGCTTCAAAAGTTCGCGACGCCTGGCTAATTCAACGGAATTTGCATAAGGCAGCCCCGCATGGAATACCTGCTCGTAGTACGCCGATCGTTCCGGATAGAGAACCGCCCGCCCGGCCAGCAAGGCCTGCCAGATTCTCACCGAAGCCTGAAAATCTCCTTCGGCGACGACGAGAGGCTCGTGGGTGGAGTCGTCAGGGTCAAAGACGAGGGGAATGACCACGGCGGGATGATGGCAACTCCGTTGGCGAAGATTCAGCACGTCTTGCACCGAAGGCGCGACCACCGTCGATCCCACGGGAATTGGGTCCACCAGAGTCGGGGATACAAATTGAATCACCCTTGTGGACTCGGGATCCGATGCGGTCCAGCCGCGCAGGATCGGCACCCCGGATTCTACGGCGGGAACTTTGGCATCCGCGATGACCACTCCAGATCGTTCGAGCGATTTTCGGAGTTGATCAATAATGCCATCAAGGATGGCGTCCTTCCCATCCGTGTGACACACGCTCACAGTCCGGGGCGGATGATGCGGGAAGAATCGACGGCTCAGGGTATGCCGGACCCGCTGCATTCGGGTGGAAATCCCCCTGCGTGGTTGGACGGATTTGGCAAGAAAGACCGGCTCGGATGGCAGTCGCCCGTAGAGTCGCCGCAGTCCATCGGCCAGCACCGGGGTGGTATGGTGGTTCTTCCATCGGGTAAACTGCGGCTCCACCGTGACACTGAGATGCGACTCCGCGATGTCGCGGGCCAAAATCGCCGCTCCCTCGGACGCGGTACGAAACTGGCTCGCCGGATCCAAAATATCGCGGGCCAGTCCCAGCGGCGTGCTGAGGATTTTGCACCGGCAGGCCGCTGCCTCCATCACCGATTGAGGTCCCCCTTCCCAACGTGACGGCACGAGGTACAAATCCGCAGCATTGTAGAGCTCGTTGAGGCGGGGGCGGGTCAGAATATTTAAACCAAAATCATCCCCGGAGATGCCTTCCTTCCCGACAAAGGTGTACCGAATCCCTTCCGCATCCAATTGCCCGCGGATCCAATGGCGACGGGGACCGGCAAGAAGAACATGAAAATCGCAGCCCTGGGCCTTGAGGCGGCGCAGGATCATCATCATCAGCTCGGGAGCCTTCTGGAGCTTGGGCTGGGTCAGGTCAGATCCCTCGGAATCGCGATGAAAATTCGCAATCACATATGATGATTCCGGCAGACCAAGTTCTCGCCGCAATTTCTGTTTCTCGTCACGGGTGGTGACGAGCGGGAAAAACAGTTCTGGATCAATCGTGTAGGGAATGTGGATGACCGAAAGCCCCAATGTCTGGAACTGCTCCTCCGCCTCTCGGGATCGTGCCACCCAGAGATCCACCTGGTTCTGGGCGCGGACAAATTCCGGCTGCTTCAAATAGAAATAGGGAGGATTGTCGGCGTGGGCGATGACATAGCGGCCGGCCAGGACCTCCGGCGGATGCATGGCCAAGGCCATCCAAAAGGGGGCATGCACGATCTGGGCATTCGTCAGCGAAGTCTCACGGACAATGCCCCGGAGAGACTCTCGGATCTGACGCAGATCCTCATCGATGGCCCATCCACTGCCATCACCCGAGGTATGAAAAACGCGAATCATGGTCGGCGGAAAAATATCCCCTCATTCCTTCTCATCCGTTTCATCCTTTACGTGAGGTTCCTCGTAAAAATTAAGAAAATCTGCCAAAGCATTCTTTCACAGCCTTTTCGATATTCACCCGCGGCGACCACCCCGCACCCACCTTCAGCTTTTGATTGCTGACTCTGGAAAAAGAAACATCCCAGGAGAAATGGGGCTCGTGGCGGATGCGCAGGCGATGAGCACCCAGCTTTTCAACCATGGCGATCAAATCCCGCAAGCTCACAGATTCGCCGCTGGCGACATTATAAATTCCCCGGTGATTTTGTTCGAGCAAAGCCTGCAAGGCAGAGAGAAGATCCGCGCAGTGAAGGTAATCCTTGGTGGCGCTGCCGTCGCCCCACAATGCGACTTCCTCTTCCGCCTTGGCGGCATGAATCAATCGAGGCAGAATCCCCTGGGGACGATCCAGATCCGGCTTCTCGCCCAACAGATTTGTCACCCGCAGGATGAGCGATGGGATCGCACTTTCCGTGAGGATTTTTTCCGCCTCCCACTTTCCCCTCGCATAGGCTCCCAGAGGTTGCGGTGCCTGCTCCTCGTCCACGGGCTCAACTCCGGTATCGCCGTAAATGGCGGCGCTCGAAAGAAAAACAATCCGCGATGGCGTGGTCGCCGTCGATGCCGCCGTGAGGATTCGCCTCAACAGGGGAAGATCCTGAAGGGCCGAATTTTCGGGGTGACGTTCGGCGGTCAGAGGAACGGAACTCCACCCGCAGTGAATCAGGACATCGAGATCCTCCCAGGTTTCTGGCTGGGTCAATCGATCAAGCGATTCCAAGCCTTCGCCCTCGGTGCGGGAAAAAAGCCGCACCTTCGATCCCTGGGCGCCAAAATGCCTCGCGATCAACGGGGCCAGCCGGCCTCGACCGCCAGAAATTGCAATGCGCATCATGACGTCGCCAGGAGTCGTTGCAGCAAACGTCGATAGGCGATGCCCATCAAATCGCCGGAGGGAGGTTCTGCCAAAAGCGTGTTCCGCAGAGGAAGATATCGTTCACGAACCTCAGCGAGGGTGGCTGCCAGCGAGTCTCCCAACACCACTCCATAACGTTGCCCCATGGTGAGGGTTCCCCCGGAATCCGGATGAGCAATCAACGGCAACCCACATTGAAGCCCCTCCACCGGATGCATCGCTCCCGGCTCAAACCGCGAGGCGCTCACATAAAGATGGCACTGTCGGAGCAGGGCTGCCAGTTCCCGTCCCGAGGCCGGAGCATGGGTTCGGGCGGACTTCCAAATCAATTCCTTTGGCCAGCGCCCAATGATCCAGAGCTCAAACCCCTTCACGGCCCCCGATGCGATCAATTCATCGATTTCCTGATAGACATCGAATCCCTTCGACCAGTTGTCCGACCAATGGTGGGTCACGATCCGCAAGGGATCGCCGGAGCCCGGAGGGCAGTTCCCGAGGGGGTGAAACACCGCCGGATCGGCCCCGGCCTCGATGACACTGTGCGGCTTGGTCGCATCGAACCATTTTTTTGCGTGATGATCTCGCAACCACTCGGACACGAAAACGGTGTGACTCGCCACTTCATTGGAGACCGCTAGATACGCGTCCATTTCCGAGGTCCCCTTGCGAATATCGTTGTCATTAATGCGATGGATCACCGGCACCTGACCCTCCCGGGCGAGATACCCAGCCACGTCCCCCGCATCAAAAGATACCCCACGCGACAACCCTGTATGAGTCATGACGATGGCATCGACGCTCCGCTTGAGGTCGTAACGAACCCTGTAGCCGAAATTCTCCAGATAGCGAGTCACCTGGGACGTCCACTGATTGGCCCCTCCCCAGGATCCGCGGCGGGGGACAAGATTGATGGCGACCGTCGCCAAGGGAGGGTTCCGAAAAAAATTCATACCTTGGGTTTTGTGAAAAATGGGCGGGCGTCCACCTCGGTCAATGCACCGCGGCGGGGTCGCATGTTGAAAGCAACAGCGACTGGCTTGCGGGAAAAAATCATGACGGCAGGATGTCGTTCACAATCGTGGTATCGATGCTGGTCTTGAGCATGTCGCCATTGGCATCGAGGGGAAGTTCGAACCCGTTGGGCCGGACATAATTTTCAAACGAAAGCGGGTAGTCTTCTTCGTTTCCGGGCAGGTCCGCTTCGCGCATAATGTCATAATAAAAATCGCCCGATGCCGGAGGGGTATAGCGTCCATAGCGGCGGCCCTGGCGAACCTTGGCCTTGCAGCCCAGGTCATCGTTGATGATATCCGCCGCGACCGGCTTCATCAACGTCGCCTGCTGCCAGACCATTCCACTGGCTTGAAAGCGCGCGATCATGTCGTCCTCAGCGCCAAGTGACGAATCAATAATGTTCGCTTGCGTGGGATCAGAAATTTTCCACGGACCCAAAGTTTTCCAGGCGCTTCGGCGGGTGAGCGAGGGAATGCCCGAAGCGATTACTCCGGGCAGCCGCCACCCGAACGTGCGCAGGCCGGGCCGTTGGCGCGGGGTGCGCAAACGTCCGCGCCGGAATTCGCCGAGAATCGGTCCCGCATCATTCCAGCCAATCGGTCCGAGCAGCCGACGCAGGGTTTTCCGGCGGAGAAAATTCAATCCCACCGAGCCGATCCACGGGTCTTCTTCCAAGGTTTGCAACAGGGGAGCCATCCACTCTCCCTCAACGACAAACTGCACATCCTCCGGCCAGATGAGTACATAGTCGCCGGACGCGCGCTCGATGATTTCGTTCATCGCTGCCGCATGAGTTTGGGTCTTGAACCACTTATGCCCGACCCAATCCAAACTCTCGATATAGTCCCGCAGTCCGGCCTCGACCGAGTTGTTGTCGCTGACGATCCACTCGATCTCCGGATGCCGAATACACCGCCGGGCCGACTCCAAAGTCGCGCGAAGATAATGCAAGCGGTTCCAGCTTAATACAGCCACCGTGACACGAGGCGGGTTCATGAGGGAAAAAACAGCCCGGTGTCCACGGTCAGCAGTGGACCGCAGCAATAGTGGTTCTGTTTCCATCGGGACTGAGTGTCGCGCCCAAGGATGCGGTTCGTCAGGCGGTGAAGTTTTCCGCTCAGTCCACCGCGGTGGATTTCCATAATATTTTCCCGCACCGGGGCCGCCTCCTTTTCCCGGCTGCTGCGGCGAAGAAAACACAGGTGCAGACAACGCAAGGGGGATTCCTCCCACGCCAGTTCCTCCTGAAGGTTGCGCTTCTTCGTGTCGTCAAACCCAGGCTGGAAGCGGATGGTCCCCCCGTGAAGACGTTCCACCGTGTCGCCGTCCCACGAGGCGACGGCGGCAAAATTATAGAGCTTGGTGACACTGCGGCTGGGCGGCGCTTGGTGCCCGGTCGCCTTCAGCGCCGCGAGGTCAACTTCACGGCAATGAAGAACGTTGCCCTTGATCCGCCACACGTCATCAAATTCCCCCGCGAGCAGGCGAGGACGAAAGGCCGCGAGTCCGGCGGGATCGTAAATCTCGTCGCCGTCCACACCGAAGACCCACGTGCGAGTGCCGACCAAGGGCTTGAGCAACTCATGAGACTCGCGGGGATGACGGAGGGCGTGAAACTCCGCGAGCGGGAGCCGCACCGCCATCGTCCTGAGAATATCCGGCGTGCGGTCCGTCGAGCGATGGTCGCACAAAATGAGCCGGTCGCAGAAATTTGCGACATTCTCGACAGCACGCTCTATGTGACAATCCTCGTTGCGCGCGAGGACTATGCCGATGATGGAAGCGGTTTGGGGAGAGTTCAATTTCCGATCAGATTCTGGATTTTATCGGGAACGATCTGTCTGCGAACGGCTGCCGGATTGCCGAGCCGATAAAAGACGAGCGTGCGGGATTGCGGATGGGCAAGCAGATAACGAATCCTCCACCACCGAATCGTGCCAAGGTGATTCGCAAACCGCCGTCGCACGTCACGGCGCAGCGGGCCCTGGCGGCAGGGATCGAAGAAATGAATCATTTCGACGTGCGGCCCTGCAGCCAGAAGGTGCTGGCACCCTCGATGTAGAGAGCATCGTTCTTGAACGGCCCGACATAATGTCGGCAAACCGCCCGCTTGCGGCGAAAATTCGTCCAGCTGATCTCGTATTCCGGCGGCAGGAACCCTCCGCGTCCCCAAGCCGATCCCGTGACCGCGAACATCGTCTGCTCCAAAAATGCAAACTCACGCACGTGCGGCACGCATCGCGTGAGGAATTTCTCCGCAAGCGCCAGATCCATTCCCGGCCGGAACATCAGGTCGAGTCCGCTATTAACCTTCTGCCAGAGCGGGAATCCCATGGCATTTTCAATATCCTCGCGGGCCAGAGCGTATTTTTCGCGCGTATCCTTCATGAACCAAAAGTCCTCGGGCCGCCGTTCAATCCATTGCAGGAGGAAGTCGGGGCGGCGAAAAAACACGATATCGCTGTCCATGACGATGTAGTGATCATGGGCGGCGTAGTGCCGGGTGTCGAACACCTTGAGAAACCAATGGTGTTTCAGGCGGTTTTCCCGGCAGACCGGGTGGCCAGCGAGTGCCTCCGCCAACTCCGCGTCAGCCTGGGCCCGGCGGATGACAGTGGCGTCGGGGAAAAGGCGTTGCAATTCGCCCACGTCGTGATCCGTCATCGTGCCGTCGTCGTGAATGATGGGCGACCAGCATTGCCGGGTATGAAATTCGAAACTGCGCAGGGTCAGCAGACCCATGCGAAGCATTTCATGGCCAACGACCATGTGCAGCGACACCGGTGCCGCAGACCGCGTGAGCTCTTCCCGACGGGCAATCGCCCTCTCGGCGAAGACATCACGACAGAAACGAATGGCCGCTTGCCGAACGGACGCAGGGAGGATTTTCATTCCACTTGGGCCTTCCGCAATTCAGCCAAAAGCGCCGTGCCTTCCGGAGTGCGCCGCAGAAATTTTTCACAATAGGGATTGATTGAACCCTTAACCATAAGGCCGGAGTAAAACATGGGATACGGGCCGTCACAGAAGAAGTCGTCGAAACCCACGGCATGGGCATAAGCATCGGCGATGCCCTGCCCCGGGATATGGGGATACAGGGCCATCAATTTATTGAAGACAAATCGCTCGACGCATCCCCCGAGGAGGGCGGCCCGCCCGGGAGGCCGCAGGGACGCCCGGCGAGCGGCCACCTGATAGCACCCCCGTTTCCAGCGCTCCTCCAGTGGGGCATCGAGTTTGTCGTTCACTTTTTCGAAATGCCAAGCCGAGCCGTTTTTGTCCGGGTTCCGCCCGGCCAGCGCACAACAGGCGGCAAGCGCCTCGCCTCGCCACAAGGCAGGGTGAAGGTGGAAACGCGGATCACCCGGGCCATTTAAATGCATCATGCAACCGCGCGACGCCGACAGGCGGGGACTGCGTGACGGATAGCGCCGGTTATCCCAGCCCATTAATCCGATGTAACTCGCGGAGAGTTCGTCCAGCCACTGTGGCAGGGTTTCGTTGAGATGCTTCGGGTGACAGGGGCCCAGCGGGACGTGTTCCTCCGCGATGAGATACACCAAGTCGTATCCCTTTTCGGAAATCTGTCTCATGCCATCCCCGGTCATCCACGACCAATTGGTCCGGCGGCCGACGTCGCTAACCGGCACGTGAGGAAGGCTCCCCGCCTCATCGCTGGTCAAGCCTGCAAAATAGATTGGAGGATGGTCCGGCCACTGAGCTTCGAGCAAACGGAAGGTCAGGGGCGCAAGCCACCGGTATTGATGCCAAACCGGCACAAGAATGCACAACTCCCTGCTCATGACCTCGCGGACGCGGAGTTTTTGTCCGTCATCCAATTGCGATAGACCTCCTTGATCCGGGTGGAGGGTGAGGAGTTGCGGCCCAAACTTCGCCGCAGGCCATAATGGGCCAGTGCGATCCAGTAACGCAGCGTGAGGGCATTTTGCCGGCGGGCTTGTTCGAGCACCGGGCCGAGCAGGGACCAAGTCCGCTGCCGGTAGATGCGAGTGAGGGCGTGGTTGATCAGATCGGCTTTGGATACATTGAGAAAGGTGGTATCGATGTTTCGATCTTCGCACCAAAGCAAAAATTTGAGCTGCAATTGCAGGCGGAACCACGTACTACCCTCCACGTTCTGCCCGAGCGAAGATGGCGAATAGCTTTTATCAAGAACGATTTGGTCGCAGTGGGCAAATGGCGAGATCACCCCGCAGCGCAGCCAGTACTCGCAGTCCTCGACCTGGCGGAAGTGTTCGTCGAATCCCCCCACGTCGTCGTTCAGCGAACGCCGCACGAGGGCGCATCCCGCAGTGTTAATCGCGGTCCACCAAAACTGGGCACGGGCCGGATCTGGCGGCAGGCCGACCGCATAGGCCTGGCTGGCGATCCGTGTTTCCACCGCGGGCTCGCGGCGCTGCAGCACGTAGCCGTAAACAACGCCGGCCTCACAGGAGTCCGCCTTTTCCGAGAGGGCCTGCAATGCTTGGGGATAGAGAACATCGTCGGCGTCGAGTGACAAAAACCACTCGCCCGTACTGGCCGCCAGCCCGGTATTTCGCGCGGCGGACAGGCCACCATTTTCGCGGCGGATGTAACGGACCCTGCGATCAAGACCCCGACAGACCTCGGCGGTATCGTCCGTGCTGCCGTCGTCAACGACGATCACCTCGTCGGCGGGACGGGTTTGCCGCAGCACGCTGTCCACCGCGTTCGGCAGCAATCGCGCAGCGTTGTAGGAAGGGATGATAACGGAAATGGTCATGGGCGATTCGCTTTCGGAAAATCCGCCGGTCGGATGATGAGGCCGAGGGCTTCGAGCTGGGCGGAGCCTTTGTAGCGGATCGAACGCTCGTCGTGAAACTGCAATTCCGCTCCCTGATCCCGCAGGACGCTCGCGTAGGTCTTGTATTCACGCGCCCCCTGCCAGTGCTGACCACGGCCGATTTCCTCGCGCACATGGGGCGCGAAATCCTGCAGGTATTTGAAGTGGTAGAGGATCCCGCGCAGGGGAGAGATTCGCGCTCCCTCGATGTAGTGCTGGCCGTCCGAAAGGAACATGCCGGGATGATAACGGAAAAGGGGGAATTTTGAGCAGCAGCTTTTCACCCCAAAAAGACGCTCCCGCGAACCTCCCTCGAGCCGATGATCAAGCCCCGAGCCCTTGTAAAACGCCCGCGGGACTTTGCGGAGAGATTCCGGTGGGTCAAAATACCATGGCATGGTGAAATAATCCGCCCCCGACTGGTAGCCCACCTCTTCGAGAGGTACCGCCGGATAAAGATCGAGAAGGATGGCGTGCACCGCGGTGTCCCCACGGTCATCCAGATAGGCGCAGAGTTCCGGAAGGCCGACGCGCGGGGCGTCCGGATAATCGAATAATTCATCGGCATCCACCACGAGGCACCAGCGACCCACGCCGTGGCGCCGGAGCAAAAGGTCGATCCAGGCCTCCTTGCGCACAAACGTCTCCGGCGTTTGATACAAACAAACGTCCGACTGTTCCCTGAGATAGGAGACGGTTTCGTCTGTGCAGTTGTTCGCGACGAAATAAAAGCGGGTTACCCCGAGGGTGCGGTAATGCTGAAGAAAGCGGGGCAGGCGCAACATCTCATTACGTACGATCGCGAAGAGGACCGGTCCCGATGGAGGATTTTCGGTGCGCGGAGTGAGACACCGCATCCGCCGCGACGACCAGACGCGACGACGCCAGCGAGCGAGTTCGGTGACATTCATTCGACGAGTTCGAGCAAGCCGCGCACGAAGGCCTGACGGCAGAATTCCAAGCGGGCATTTTCCGCGAGAGCACGGGCCTCGGCAGCAATCATGGCAAATTCGGAGGGAATTTTTTCCAAGCAAGCGGCCAGGCCACTGGGGTCGCGATCCGGCACCAACCATCCGCCGCCCTCACGCGCGACACGGTCGCCCATCCAAGAGCCCTCCGTAGCCACAACCGGTTTCCCTGCGACGCGCGCCTCGCAGAATACCCCGCTGGTGCGGCTGGCGTAATAGTCGAGGTGATAGGGCAGCAAAATGACATCAGCCTGAACCAGTTCCTCCACGTATTCCCGGTCGGGCAGTGCTGTTTTCAGCCACGTGAGGCCTGGCCCTCCAGGACGCCCGCCGGCGAGGAGGCTAGCGGATTCGTGGTCCGGATGGTGACACTGGATCCGAAATTGCAGCTGTCCGCCCGAGCGCTGGGGGGCGAGCAGGGCCACGGCCTGAATGATTTCGGAAAATCCTTTTTCCCGCCGCGCATTGCCGAGGGATAAAAATTGCACCGGCGGTTCCGCTGGCCGGGCCTCCGGGGGCGAGATTTCGAAGGAAATCACGTGGGGAAGGTGGTGGACTTCTGTATGAAGGACCTCCTCGAAAGCCGGCACGAGCTTTTCGCTGTCCGTGATGAAATTGACCCGCCTTCGCACCGCAGGGGAAAGGCCGTCCAGGGCGTCACGTACCGCCGGCGAGCCGAAACGGGCCGGCTGGTAGCCCAGGTGCATCGCCAGGCGGGGCGGCGCCGGCAGGGACGAAAACCAGCCAAGCCATTGGATGAAATGCCGCGGCGCGAGCATCTGCACGAAAAGGATGTCTTCCTTATTCACCTCGCCACCAATCCTTGTCAGGTCCGCTCGGAAGCGCCTCGCCGAAAAATGCTCCAGCACGCGCAGCAAATGGATGTTTCGGGACATCCAGACGGGTGGGGCTGTCCGCCAGTCCTCGCGGAAGATACCATGAACCTCACGGCCAGCCGCCAGATCGCGGGGAAACTCCCGGTGGGTGGCGAGAACCGGCCCATGGCCAAGTTCGGCGGCGGCATCGGCCAGAGCGAGGTTATAACCCAGATGGTGACCGATCGGATCACGCAGCATGTGATCGACAAGCCACAATCGGGAGATCGATTTAACGGATTCGCTCACGATTCAGGCAAATCCAGGAAGCGGCACACGTCCGGCCATCGCGCGGCCATGGTATGGCTGGACGTTGTCATTTCCACGCAGCGGCGGCTCATCTCCTCCCGGCGGGCAGGGGTGCCGTAAATTTCACAAAGAGCATCCGCCATGAGTTCGGGTTTGATCTCAGTGGTGACGACGCCGTTGTAGTTTTGCTGGATGATTTCCCACGGTCCCTTCATGTCGAACGTCACCGGAATGGTGCCGCAAGCCATGGCCTCCTGCGGACTCATCGGACCGCCCTCACCCCAGAGCTGACTTTTACCAATGTTCAACGCGAGAAAGACCGCGCATTGCTTCATCTGCGCAACGATCTCGGGTTCGTCCCCGCGCAGTTCGATGAATTCCAACGCGTGACCCTGCGCTGCGGTCTGTTCACGAATGACACGAATGAACTCCACCGTATGCGATCCCTCGTCAAAATATCCCACCCGGTTTGACATCCGTTGGGACTCGTCCGGCCGCCAATATTTTTCATCAACCAACTGGCGAAGCAAGGCCGCCGGCCGTTCAAAAACGGCTTGATGGAACGTCTGCACCACGCGGTTGACCCCGGCTGTTCGGATGATGCGACCCTTCCGCATCAACCGTGCGATGAGGGGAAACTGACTGCGTGACGAGGCGCCAAGTTCCTGGTCCCAAAGGTAGAACCTCGGACAGTGGGCAAGATAGGCATCCGCAGTCACCCACGAAGTCACACACCGAAATTTGTCCCCTTGTGCCATTCGGCTTTGGAATTGATCGATCGAGAGAAACGGCGCGTGTTCCGCCAGCCATCCCGCGTTTTTGCCGTCGATACTGACCATGTACGCCTCGTATCCTTGGCGGCGCAAAAGCAGGATGAGGTTGTTCAGCAATTTTTCGCCGCCGCAATAACGGTGGCTGCCATTGAGTTCCGGGCCGGAGGCGTAGGATGCGAAAATGACGGGGCGTTCGCCGGATAGGGCAGACTGCGGGGCCCGGGACCAGTCGAGCGAAAGGTCGGTCCGGAGAGTCCGGAAGAAGCTTCCGGTTGCGACCGTAAGGCGGCTCAGGGCCGTGCGGGTGTTCTTGAATTTCATAAAGGCTTTTTTAGCGCCCACGAGCTCAGGCGCATCCAGTCAGATGGCTGGTCGCTGCTGATCACTTTTCCAACATTTGAGTTCCTGCAAAATCCGTGCATAGAAATCTCGATCGCATTCAGTCCGATGGACGGGTTCGGGTGGGATCCTTTCGATCATCCCTCGGTGTTTGGAAAGACCGGCAACTTGGTATTCTTGGCCCGGCATCCTAGCCAGGATTCCGCGAAATCAAGGGATTCAGCTATGACATTGTGCATATCCATGTAGCGGTAAGTCGCGAGGCGACCCAAAAAGGAAACTCCCTCCGATTCATCCGCCATGGATCGATAGTGCCTCAGCAACTCGCGGTCTGCCTCCAGTCGTTTCGGATAATACGGTATATCTCCCATTTGGGTCTCCTTGCTGAATTCCGTGAATGCAATGGTTTTTTGATGGGTTTCCCATGGCGCAAAGTGCTTGTGCTCGTGAACCCGCGTGAAGGGTACGGACAGATCCGGATAATTGATGACGGCGTTGCCCTGAAAGTCGCCATCGGAAACTTGGCTTTCCCATTCTACGGTCCGATAGCCCAGCCGACCCTCGGAGTATCCAAAAAATTGGTCAATCGGACCGGTAAAAAACGTGTGGTCAAATTCCGGTGTCATTCCCGGCTCGAATGCGGTGCCCAGCTTCACGGTGATCAAGGGATGATCAAGCATCCGCTGCACGATTTCGGTATAGCCACCGAGCGGAATCCCCTGGTACCGGCTCTCGTAATAGTTGTCGTTGTAATTGAAGCGAACGGGCAGACGTTTGAGAATGGACGCGGGGAGATCCCGAGGATCACATCCCCATTGCTTTTTTGTATAGCCGAGAAAAAAGGCTTCATACAATTCACGGCCCACAAATTTTAAGGCCTGCTCCTCAAAGTTTTTGGGAACCTGTATCGTTGAATCGGATTTTTTCGAAAGGAAGTCCAGGGCTTGTGTGGGGTCGAGCTTTAACCCGAAGAATTGATTGATGGTGTGAAGGTTGACCGGCAGCGAGAAAACCCCTTTCGGGATGGATGCCTTCACCCGATTGATGAAGGGGCCAAACTCGCCGAATCGTCTCACGTAGTTCCAAACCTTGAGATTATCCGTATGAAAAATGTGGGGGCCGTAACGATGGACCATGACCGAGGTCTCGGAATCCCTCTCGGTGTGACAGTTT
>CALBXK010000261.1 GCA_937890535.1 uncultured Spartobacteria bacterium | reverse complement strand
GAATACCTCGTCTTCCATGGAATAGGTTACTGTCATGGCGATCTCTCCCCCACCGTTTTTTCAGAGGCTGATCAATAAGTTCAGCGACTCTAGAGATTTTACGATCTCGATCGCCCTCCATGCCATTCTGGTGGCGGTGTTTGGCGGGACAGTTCTTTTTCAAGCGGTCAAGGAGCCGCCGGATTTCGAGGGTGGGGAAGGTGGGTTCGTCGAGGCCAGTGCCGACAATAACCCGCCGCAACCGCAGCAGGCCCAGCCCCAACAAACCACCTTCAACGTGGCGACGGCTCCCCAGCCGACATCCACCAGTCAGCTCAACACCATCACCACGACCGCCGTGAATCCGCTGAATTTTTCCATGCAGCAGACGATCGTGGCACCGATGAACACGTCCCCGACGGCTCCGTCGCAGACCGCAGTGGCACCACCGACTACGAACATGAGTGCGGACGGTATGACCGCCGGCGCAGCGGCCTCCATCAAGGCCTTTACCGGAGGATGGGGCAAGGGATCCGGGAGCGGAACGGGGACCCGGTCGCGGGAGTTTGAGTTTACGGCCTATATTGGACAATATAGCGGCGGAAACTGGAATTCCACCGTGAGGGTGGTGCGGAATAAAATCGTCACCGGCAGCCTGCCGAACTTGCTCTATCTCATGACCGAATGGTCGAAAGAAAAGATCAAAACCAACTACAAAAATGTCGAAGCGATCCGGCTCGATAGCGACAAGATTTTCACCATCAAACCTCCGTTCATATTTTTGACCGGCACCCGGGATTTTAAACTGACCGACAAGGAGGTGGAAAATCTGCGAAAATACGTTCGGATGGGGGGATGTATCTGGGGGGATAGTTCCCTGCCCGGGCTACGGTCGCGGTTCGATCTTGCGTTTCGGCGCGAGATGAAGCGGGTGATCCCCGATGTGGATAAGGACTTTGAGCCACTTCCCGCCAATCATCCCATCTTCACCAAGGCCTACTTTTCAGATATCAAAGGCGTACCGCCGGGGTTAAATTTTTATCAGGTGCCGATCATGGCCTTGAAGATCTACGGCGAGATCGCGATTCTTTACACCGCCAATGACTACGGTGACATGTGGCAGGTCGGGTTGAATCGCCAGGGACAGATCGATCTGCGCACGGACAAGAATGGGCAGTTCGTGGCCATCAATCCGATGATCTATCAGAATCGCGAAGTTTATCTGCGGAACATCACCCCCAAGTCTCTTGATGTCAGCTTTCGCTTTGGCACCAATGTCGTGATTCACTTGCTCACCCGTTGGGAAGACAAGGTGCGCACGGCACCGACACTTTAAATCGCGGGGACTTCTCTGCATCCGCAGCAACGTTCAGGTCTTCGAATAAAACACGGATTTCCAGGGAGATACGGCCAGGGGATGCCACCTTCAGCTTTCCTCTTTAAGCTTCCCAATCACCCGCACTTTCCAGTTCACTTCGCAGGGACATGTCTCCAATTATTGAATTTTCGATCTTCGTCGCCTGCATCTTTGTCGCTCTGGGCGTCGCGGCGGTCATCACCCGTTTGGCCTATGCGGTGACGGAGAAGATTGCCCAGGCTCCACTTTTGGATGGATTCGTCAGTGTTTTTACCTGGATCCCCTGGGTGATCGGGGGATTTTTTGGCGGCTGGGTAGGCTTGGTAGCGGCGGTGTTGGCCCAGATCTTATTTCTGCATGCCTTTTGTCTCATCCATCGGGCGTTGCGCGGGAGGAAGGGACGCACTCTGACGGATGCGCAGGGTCGGGTGCTCGGTCCGGTGCGCAATCAATTGTGCCTCCTGGTACAGACTCCCGCCATCTTTCTGTTTGTGGCCATTCGCGTCGCGGAGCTCTTGCTCTATCCTCTCATTGCAGCACTCGGTCGTTTGCCGACTTATCGCCAATCCGAATGGGTCAATCTTTCCCGGCACAAATACGACGGGTTGATCGGGTATGATCTTTTGTGGTGTTGGTATTGCGACTGGATGACCGGATTGTGGTGCCTCGGCAGTGAAATGCTGCGCAATATCGAGTCGTTTTGGTGTCCGATCCAATTCCAAAGCCCCATCAAGAATCGCAATGCTGCCATTGATTTTCCTGACGCTAAAGAATGGGCTCCGCCGGATGGAACGATGGAGGACGCAGTGCGTCTCATCGAAAAACATTACGACAAGGCGACCCTCAATCGCTGGTGGGGGCATTCGGATCGCGCGAAAGTCAAAGACGACGGCCCCGAATCTACATGAGATTTCAAAGCGCTCCCCCCAATGGCCACTATCGCGTGATTCGGTTGTTGTCCGGGGAGGGGGCCTGGGAAATCGGGGTGAGCCTCTTCGCCACGGGAGCCCGGTTACGGATGGGGCGGACCGGGCACCCCCCTTCAGTACTCGATTTTTGCCTGGGCCGGGATCCCGGCGACTACGCCCCGGTGGTTTGTGCCGTCCTGGATCGATTGGGTGCCCTGCCGGACTCCGCTACGGCGGCGGAGGTGGATGCGGTTTTTCCCTGGGCGGGTACCCGACCGGATCTGGCGGTTCACCTCCCCGAGTTGCTCTCAGGCGGCGAGGGCGGAAGGAAAATTACCGCCTCACCGCCAGAAGTCCGGATCACCCGCCAAGAGAGCCAGACGGCCAAGGCCAAGGTGACAAGCGCTTTCAGCCACAAGTTGGTCAGCGGAAAGATCGGCCAGCCGTAGTTCTCTGTTCCCAGGATCAGGGCAAAAATCACCCAAAGGGCCGCAGTCTTGAAATTTTTGCGGACGAGTCCTTCATATGCTCCGAGTAGACCAATCCATACGCCCAGAATGATGTAGGAATTTGTTTCCGTGCGGGGATTGAACAGCATGAGGTAGCTGACGGCGAAAAGCATAATCGTCAGGACCTGACTCGTCGGATCACGGATGCGCTTGGCAAAGAGACAGACGCCAAGGGTGAGGGCGGCAGCGCCCGTGCGAATGAGGAAGCTGACCGTGTCGGAAAGCGGGAGTCCAAATGTTTTCAACATCCCGGAAAAATCACACCAACTGTGGCCGGTTGGTTTGGCCGCGCTGTTGGTCAGTTTCTGGAAGAAAGCTTCATATTGTCCCAAGACGAATTGTGGGTCGGGATGGAGGAAGGCGGAGCCCAGCATGACCGACAACCAAAGGGCGAGAGGGAGAAGGAGTCTTGGATAGAGGACTCCGCAGAGCAGAATCGGAACGATGGAGATTGGTTTGAGGGCGAGGGCGAGGGCGAGCAGAATCGCTGCGGGATGCCAGCGGTTTCGAGCCAGCATGACTGCTGTCAGCAGGTAGAGTCCGGCCAGAGGTAGATTCACCTGGCCATTGCGGGCGCTGGCCAGGGAGGAAGGCAGCATCAGCAGCGTGGTTACGAGGAATACGGCTTGAGCTTTCTTGGGGGCGATCAACCGCGCCGCAGCCCAGAGGGAGGCCGCCAGGGTTGCGAGGCAGGCCATGCGCCAGAGAGGCTCACCGAGGCGGCGGGGCAGCAGGTTGAACGGAGTGTAAATTATCGCCGCCTGAGGAAGGTAGAGGAACTTGTTTTTCCCCTTGTAGAGGCTTTCGGTGCCCTGCCACCACCGGGTGGAGGCATTCCGGTATTCCCTGGTGGCGGAGCGGCCCATCGGATCAACCGCGACGATGGTGAAGAGAAGCACCGCCAGAAAGCCCCAGAGAACCCGCGTCGCCCAACGGACCTGCGGCTCGGGAAGCGCGGCCAGGAACGTCCAGGCGGTTCGCCACCAGAAGGAAATGAGAGAGATCTTCACTGGAGGCAGGGAAAAGGATTTTTCCCCCGGACGCAAGGTGAAGCCATTGAGGGGGTGATGACACCCTGGCGTCAAAGGCGCACTTGACAGCGGATTCCAGCAGATGCACCTTTTCGGGAATTCTGAATTTTCCATGAACAACAACGCCTCAAGCAATCCCTATCTCAGCGTCGCAGACTCCGCTCCGATCGAGCGCAGCCAGTTTATCAGGAGAACCTACATGCACTTGGCTGGTGCGATTCTTCTCTTTATTGGCTTGGAGGCGCTCTTGCTCAATTCACCGATTGCTCCGGCCATGATGCAGGCGCTGGCTGGAAGCCCGTATTCCTGGTTGATCGTTCTTGGGATGTTTATGGGTGTTTCCTGGCTGGCGCAAAAATGGGCAACCTCCGGGGCCAGTCTCACTATGCAGTACGCTGGGCTGGGTCTTTATGTGGTGGCTCAAGCCATTATTTTCATTCCTCTCCTCTATGTGGCGGTTAATTACAGCTCGCCGGAGGTGATTCCGATGGCGGCCATCACCACCTTGGGCCTGTTCTTGGGACTGACTGGCGTCGTCGTGCTGACGCGGGTGGATTTTTCATTTTTGCGCAGCGTCCTGGTGATTGGTGGTTTTGTGGCGCTCGGGGTCATCGTGGCCAGCATCCTTTTTGGATTTCAATTGGGGATTCTCTTCTCGGGCCTCATGGTGGTGTTCGCGTCCGTGGCCATTCTCTATACCACATCGGCCGTGATGCGGGATTATCGCACCGACCAATACGTGGCGGCGTCCCTCTCTCTCTTCGCGGCGGTTGCTCTTCTGTTTTGGTACATTTTGCGCATTTTCATGGGTCGCCGCTAACCGGGCTTGATCCCGCGGTTCCTTCTCTTTCGGTCGGCAACCGAGAAGCTATCCCCGCCTTTCCGTCAAGGTGCCAGCCACGTCGGCTCGCGGGGTGGGTCAACTCCCGTGGATGTTTTGGAAGGTTTATGAACGGTTCCGTCTCCTGACATGAGGAAGATGATTGTTGGACCTGGCGCATCGTCCGGACGGGAACGAATGAAGACGGTCGATGGCGGATCAGATTCGCTGATGTTTCCGATGAGAAACTTCTCGAATCCGAGGGCGTCCGCTTCCTCCGCTGTGAGATAGTTATTTTCGACCAACAGGGATTTGAGTTGGGTGACAGTGGTGATGCCGACGTCGAAGGGAAAGCCCAGGGTCTTGTTGTCGGTAGCGGTGCCGTCCAAAGACATCTGGATCACGGCCAGATGAATTTGTCGGGCGTTGTTGAGATCTGACGTCATTGCGATACGATCGTTCAGATCGCTCAGCGACACAATGGCCGGCACAGCCAGGGCAATATGAACGATGGTGGTGAGGAGGGAGAGATATCCCATGATGAATCCGGTCATGGCCAGTCCTTCACCGCTGAGCAGGCCGTTCGAGCGCCGGATTTTTCCATGGGCAAGGTGGCCACAGATAATAGCGGCGATCCCGGTGAAAATTCCGCAACAAAGCAAACTGAAGAGGCCCAGGATGAAACTGAAGATGGCCAGGCCAGAGGTTTTTTGGGGAGAAGGAGCATTGGTCATTATCTGCCTTGGGTAGCAGCCTCAGGAACCAAGGGCAAGCATGGGGCGTGAAAGTCCTTTTGAGTGCGTTCTTGGTTATAGAGTCCCAAGGTAAATGTTCGGAATTCAGTTTTGGAAGTCAGGAAGAAACGAGCGCAGGCTGTTTTCGTTCCTTAAAGGCCTGACGAATATCCATGATGAGGAGTGCAGCCAGAGGGATGCTGATGAGGAGGATGGATTGTCCGACGGAGGATGCGATCACGTTGGGCGGCAGCAAATGGATGCTGGTGGACGGATTGATCTGGGCGGACTGAAAGGCGTAGTGGTGAAACCAGGCTCCGGCCAGGACGACTCCGACCATCTGCCCTAGCATGATGGCCAGGGAGAAGAAGGCCGAGATCGCGCCGGATTTTGAAGCCGGAACGGATTGCATGGTGCGGGTATTGTTTGGGGCATTGAAAAGTCCGAGGCCGAGCCCCCACAGCACGACTTTGGCCACAAAATCCCATTCGGTCATCGGAACGGTGAACGTGGACATGGTGAACAGGGAGAGAAGCATGATCCCCAAGCCGGCGATGCTGAATCGACTGCTTCCAAATTTGTCAGAAAGTGCGCCAAAAATAGGGGAGCTGATGCCGCTGACAACGGGGGCGACAGCCAGCAGGAGGCCGGCGCTGGCGGTGGAATATTTCAGGGCATCTTCCAGCAGGAGAGGCGTGAGGAAGAGGTAGGTGGCGTTCCCTGCCATGACAATGAAACGTCCGAGAAGCCCGCTGCATAAGGTGGTATTTCGAAAAATGGCAAGGCGGTCCCGCAGGGTTTCCTTTGTTGGCTGGAACTTGGGTGGGGTGTCTCGCGGAAGTGAACGGGCTATTAGGATGCTGGCCACGATGCCGAAGGGTAGATTGACGAGGAAGATGGCCTGCCATCCTTTCCAGGACACCAGGAATCCTCCGATGGTCGGGCCGAGGGACGTGCCGAGGGTTGCCGCAGCGGCGACGATTCCCAAGGCCTGACCGAGACGGTTTTTTGGACAGGCGGTCATGACCACCGAAGACATGAGGGCGGCCATGCAAACGGCCCCGGCACCCTGAACCAGCCGGAAGGCGATGAGCCATTCAATTCCGGGTGCGAGCCCGCAGAGAAAGGATCCGATGGTGAAAAGTACCAGCCCAAAAAGAAAAATGCGTTTTTGGCCGATTCTTCGAGCCAAGGCTGCGATGGGCAGGAGGAGGCAGACAATCACTAGCAGGTAGCCGGTGATAACCCATTGGACCTCCATCAATCCGCATTGAAAAACCTTGAGAAAGGTGGGAATGGCGATGTTCACAATGCTGGCGTCGAGGGTGAACATCAAGACGCCAAGGCAAACTCCAGCCACGGCGGTCCAGTTTGAGGGAGCGTTCGGATCCGATTCGGCAGGCATTCTGGGAAGTCGGATCAATGGAGCTTCCTGAGGTTAGGATCTGGCCCGGAGGGCTTCGAGTTCCTCCCAGCGGGCGTAGAGATGTGTCACCTTGGTTTTCGAGGTATCCATTTCGGCCTGAAGTCCGGCCGCATCTTGAGAGCGAGTGATGTAAAATGAAGGATCGTCGAGGAGGGCGTGGATCTCGGCCACCCGGCCCTCGGAAGTGGAGATGGCGGATTCGATGCCGTCGAGTTCCTCTTGTTCCTTGAAGCTGATTTTTCGCGCCCGCTGCTTGGACGGTGATGGGGAAGGAGCGGGAACGGCGTGGGCTTTCAGGGCCTGTTGGGCCCGGCTTTCCCGTTCTTTGCGTTTTTCGAGATAATAGGAATAATTTCCCGGTTGGACAAAGACGCCCTCGTCTTCAAAAGCGACGATTTGATCGCAGACCCGGTCGAGGAAATAGCGGTCGTGACTGACCACAAGGACGCTGCCTCCGAAGTCCACCAGCGCCTCCTCGAGCATGCGAAGGCTGGGGAGATCGAGATCGTTGGTCGGTTCATCCAAGACGATGATGTTGCCGCCGCGTTTGAGTTCTTTAGCGAGGAGGAGGCGGGCCCGTTCGCCGCCTGAGAGGCGATCCACCCGCTCCCGCACCCGGTCATTGCTAAAGAGGAAGCGTCGCAGATAGGAACGCACCGCCATTTTCTGGTCGCCAAAGGATACGGTTTCTCCTCCGATGTCGGCAATTTCTTCGATGACGGTCTTTGAGCCGTCGAGTTGGCCCCGTTCTTGGTCGATGGAGTTGAAGGCGACTTTCTTTCCGATGGTGACGGTTCCTTCGTCAGGTTGTCGGGTGCCGAGTCCAAGCTGAAGGAGGGTGGTTTTTCCTGCTCCGTTGCGCCCGACTACGCCGGTGCATTCTCCGGCTTTAAGGGAGAGTTTGAGGTCGCGAAAGAGCCAACGCATTTTCTCGTTCTCGCCGACGCGGGCGCCGACGCCGACAAATTCGACTCCCACGTTGCCCATGGCGGGAGGCGGAGGGAGGAGGAGATCCATTTCGCGTTCTTCGGGAGGGGCTTCCAGGCCTGCCACTTGATAAAAAGAATCAAGACGGTGACGGGACTTCGAGCGTTGGGCCCGAACGCCAGCGCGCACGAACTCCAGTTCGGCGCGAAGGAAGCGTTGGCGTCGTCGCTCGGATTGGCTGGCGATTTGTTGGCGCAAGGCCTTGGACTCGAGATAGGCGGTGTAGTTGCCGGGGTGGGAGTAGGCGCGCCCGTCGGCAATTTCGATGATGCGGGTGGCAATGACGTCGAGAAAGTAGCGGTCGTGGGTGACAAAGATCACCGCCCCGCTGAAGGAGCGCAGGAAAGATTCCAGCCAGTTGATGGACTCGGCGTCGAGATGGTTGGTGGGTTCATCGAGGAGGAGGAGGTCGGGTTGGGAGACGAGAGCACGGCAGAGAGCCACCCGGCGTTTCTCGCCGCCGGAGAGGGCGCCGACGGGGAGATCCAGGGCCGGGGCCGCAAGGGCGGTGACGTCCACTTTGATGCGGGTTTCGAGATTCCAACCATCGGCCAACTCGATGCGTTCCAAAAGTTCAGCGTGTTCGGCACCGGTGTCGTCGCCGTTCTCATATTGATCGATCCATCCCACGAGGTCGGCTGCTCCGGCTTCGATATTCTCCCGCACGGTGCGGGTGCCATCCAATTCAAATTCCTGCGGAAGGTATCCGACTCGAAGCCCGCGGCGGCGGGAAACCTCGCCGCTGTCGGGTTCGTGTTCGGCCGAAAGGATCTTGAGCAGGCTGGTTTTTCCGCAACCGTTGCGACCCACCAGTCCCACTTTTTCTCCGGGGGCCACGGCGAGGGTGACGGATTCCAGAAGGGACTGGGAACCGTAGGACAGGGAAATTTCGGAACTTGATAGTAAAGTGGCGCTCATGCAGGTCAGTCAGAATCTCCTGCCCAGGACCACAAGGCGAGCCTGGAAATGGCAACCCCGCAAGGAAACCTTTAGGGAGCCTGTTTCCAGGAGACAGCCACTCTCAGAAACGCCTTTTAGAGGTCTCGCTCTTCCGGGGGATCAGGTCAGGCGTTTCGCCGGGGGGACAATGCCGCGAATTTCCCGGAGCAGTTCCGTGCGGCTCGTTTCGCCTTTTTGGAGGATTTTCTCCACGGTGTCGAAGAGGAGCTTCCGATCGGCATCGGTCAGGTCTTTGGCGGTGAGGACGACAACGGGAATGTCCTGCCAGTCGGGATTGCGGCGCAATATCTGAAGGAATTCAAATCCATCCATCACCGGCATCATCAAGTCAAGAAGGACAAAGGCCGGGATCTCTTTGGCGATTTCGTCGAGCGCGATGCGGCCGTTCTCTGCCGTACGAACGAGGAAGCGTTCTTTTTTCAGGGTGCGTTGCATTAATTCCTGGGTGGCGGGATCGTCTTCCACGATCAGGACCGAGAGGGTCCCTTCTGCGTTCCGGTAGCGGTCCAGCAGGGAAACCAGCCGTTCCCGATCGATCGGCTTGGTGAGGAATTCTTGAGCCCCGAGAGAAAATCCCATGGCCTTGTCTTCCAACATGGTGGCGAGGATGACGGGAATGGCCGCGAGATCGGGGTCGCTCTTGAGTTTTGAGAGTACGGTCCATCCATCCATGCCCGGCATCATGACATCGAGGACGATCACCTGGGGGTGAGTCTTTCGGGCGAGTTCCAGGCCGGTGACCCCATCAGCGGCCACTTTGACTTCATAGCCTTCCTTGCTGAGGGTGCGCTGGATGACATCGCGAACTGCTACATCGTCGTCGATGACCAGGACGACCGGACGATCGATATCATCTTCGGTTGCGGGAGCGTCTGGAGATAAGGTGGGAGAAGACACGTCGGAAGGATTTTCCACGGGAACGACAAATGCCGGGAGCCAGAAAGTGAAGGAGGTTCCCTTCCCGTAAGCACTTTCCACGGAAATATCACCGCCCATCATCAGGCAAAACTTTTTGCTGATGGCCAGTCCCAGGCCGGTGCCGCCGAACTTGCGGGTGGTCGAGCTGTCTGCCTGGCTGAAGGCTTGAAAGAGTTTGGTTAATTGCTCGGGTGTCATGCCGAGTCCGGTATCGCGGACCGTGAAAACGAGCCGATCCTCGCCGTCCAGCGTCTGGCGTTCGGCTTCCAGCGTGAGGGTGCCTTTTTCGGTGAATTTGGCGGCATTGCTGAGAAGATTAAATAAGGTCTGCCTTACCTTTGTGAGGTCGGCGGATAAATTGCCGATGGTGTCCGAACAGCGTACCTCCAGGGTGTTGTGGTTTTTCTCCACCAAGGGGAGGATGGTGGCGACGACGTCGTTGAGCATGGTCTGAACCTCAAAGGACTCAACAAAGACCGTCATCTTGCCGGCTTCGATCTTGGAGAGGTCGAGGACGTCATTGATGAGGGAAAGTAGGTGCTTTCCGGCGGCGTGGATCTTTTTGAGATCGGGAATGAACCCCTCTTGGCCGAGGTCTTCCGCCTCTTCAGTGAGCATCTCGCTGTAGCCGATGATGGCGTTCATGGGAGTGCGCAGTTCGTGGCTCATGTTGGCGAGGAAGTCGCTTTTGATCCGGTTGGCCCCTTCGGCCGCTTCGCGGGCCTCCCGCGCCTCGCTGACGGCAGTTTCCAATTCCGCGGTCCGATCGTGAACGGTTTTTTCGAGATTTTGGTTCCACTCGGCGAGCCGTTTTTCACGGGATTGGATTTGTTCGGACATGGAGCGGAAGGTTCGAGCCAGGCCTCCGAGTTCATCCGTCCGGGAGGCGAGGGGCGAGAGACTGGCCGGGTCGAGGTTTCCTCCTTCCAAGGCGGAGGCGGCCTCTTCGAGCCGGGTGATGGGGGCGGTCATGCGTCTTGCCACCAACGTGACCAACACCAGCATGACGCCGAGCCCGGAAACGGCGATGAGGCTGGAGCGGATGGCCAGGGCATTGACAGGCTGCAAGATCTCCCGGGCGGGGACGTTGAGGATGACCTTCCATCCGCTCAAGGGGGCCTGCCACCAATAAATCCTTCGCATCTCTCCGTTGATTTTTACGCTGGCGGATCCGTTGGGTTGGTCGGCTACCAGTTTGCCGTCGGGAAGATTTATGACGTCTTCGCCGGCAAAATCTTTGCTGAGAATGAGGTCCTGATTTGGGTGAGAGATGATCTTGCCCTCGCGACTCACGAGAAAAGTGTATTCCGACCACGTCGTGGTGGTGGCCCCCTTTCCCAAACGGAGGTGGATATCCGAGAGAATGTTCTTCATGCGGTCGAGGGCAACATCCGCCCCAGCCGTGCCGACGAATTGGCCGTCCTCGCTGATGATGGGAACATTGAGGCTGAGCATGGTGATCTCGGAGCCGCCCGCATCGTAATACGGTTCGGTGACATTAAACTGGAGGGTGTTTTTGGGGGCGTGGTACCAAGCCCATTTCGGATCATGGTAGTCGTATTGTACTTGGTTGTGATGAGGGAAGGTCTTGCGGTCCACCCAGGGCATCGCGAAAGGCTCGTCCCAACGCATATCCTCGAAGGCGAGATAAACTCCGAAAACCTCCTCGGGCGGAACGGCCGCCAGGAGAGCGGCCAGAAAGGGCACCGTGCCAGCGTCGGGACGAGGGCCGATGATTTTCTGGCGGGCGGCAATGGCGGTCGGCAGCATGCCGACGCGACGAATAAAGCCGTCGAGATCCTCGGCGGCGGCCTCGACTTGCTTGAGCGCCTCCGTATCGGTTTGTTTCTCGATGATGCGGCGGCTTGAGCGGTAGTTCAGCCAGGAAGTCACAGCAAGTACGGCACATAGGACGAGCCCAATGGACCATTGGAGCTTGTGGGCGAAAGTGCGGAACGCGAACATGAGTTTTTGGGGTCAGGCGAAATTAGACGCCCCGTCTGTGGGTGGCGAGGGTTTTTGGGGTGGCCCTGCACTGAGGGGAGGTTCGGAAAATTTCCTAAAAGTTTTCGCGTGGCGGAGGAGGCGGTATCGAGGTAAAGTTTTGGCATGTCCACGCAACGCGATCCCTTTCTGCAGGCGGCAATCGATGAGGCGAAACTTGGTCTGTCCGAGGGCGGAATCCCCATCGGCTCGGTGTTGGTGCACAACGGGAAAATCCTTGGCCGGGGTCACAACTTACGGGTGCAAAATGGGGACCCGCTTTTGCATGGCGAAATGAGCGCCTTCCAACAAGCGGGCCGCCAGCCGGCGAAGGTGTATCGCGAATGTGTGCTCTATACGACCCTCTCGCCCTGCCCGATGTGCAGTGGCGCTTCTTTGTTGTACAAGATTCCCAAAATCGTCATAGCGGAGAATGTCACCTTTCAGGGTGCCGAGGAGTGGCTGCGCCACGAGGGGGTTGAGTTGGAGGTGCTCCAGGACGAGGAATGTATCGCCATGATGCGGGACTTCATCGCCGCTCGTCCCGAACTCTGGAACGAGGATATCGCAGTTTGAACGAAATTGGAGGGGGAGGGTTCAGAGGTGGGAAGTGTCCCCATTTTCGCTTCGTCCTGACTCGCAGTCATCATTTGCCCGCGCCAGCCGCGCGTCACTTCGGAAGAGTTCCTTCCGGCGGTTTTAGTCCGGCCAGGTGAGCAGACGGGCGAAGCGCATGCCGGACTCGGTAAGCCGGGGTGCGGAGGTCGGCCCGGTGATCAATCCCTTACTGGCGTGGAGGGTGTCGTAGGGCGTATTTTTGACCCAAACGGCCCGCGGTTCGGTGAGGCGCTCTTTGGCGGCCTCGATTTTCAATGGGACTCCGGTGCGGGAAAAAGTGACTTTCCAGGCGGGAGGGTTGGCGACCTCTCCGTTGGGGACCAGCCAGGGATAATTCCGGAGGAGGGAGAAATTGGGGGAATCGTTGATCAGGAGGGAAAAGTAGGGTTCTTCCCGAGCGATTTGTTTAGAAATTTTGAGGTTGGGATTGGTGCGTGCGTCGAGGAGCAGACGGGCCGGGTTGATCCCAACGAGGTTGAGCCCGTTGAAGAGACCGTGATGGTTGGGGCTGCCGGGAAAATGGGCGTCGTGCCAGCTTTCGAAATTGTTGCTCAGAAGCATGGTGACCTCGAAATGGACATGGGCTCGTTCGCGATCGATGCCTCTTCCGCTGAATCCAAGTTGCCCGATGGGCTGTCCCTGCCGGACGGATTCCCCGGGATTCACGTCGGTGCGGGCGAGGTGCGCGTAGAGTGTGTAGTAGCGGCACCCGTCCCAGAGGTGTTCGATCACGACATAACGTCCGTAGTTTGAGGCGCCGGGTTGGTCGTTTACATGGACGATCCGTCCCGGGGCGGCGGCCAGGATGGGGTCGAGCGGATTTCCCTTGGCGTCGCGACGTAGGGGGCGGATGTCGATGCCCTCATGGAGACGGGTAAAAACAATTTCCCCGTTCGCGTCGCGTCGCGGATTCCGTACATAGCCGAACTGTCCCGCCTGCCATGGACTTGATTTCTTTCCCTCAAAAGTGCGGTCCACATACATGTAGAACGCTTCAGGGTTACCGGTGGCCAGGGCGTGGTTCTCGACCGGGAAATCCACGAGGGGAGAGGCGGGGAGGACGCCAGAGACGGTGAGGTTCAGAGCCATCATGGCCGCGAGGGAGGCGGGCCTCATTTGCGGGGTTTCGCGGTGGGCTTGGGAAGCGCCTCCTCGGCGCGACGCTTACGGTCCTTGATCTCGCCCAGCGCTTTCTTCTTTTGCTTCTCAAAGTTTTTTTCCTGTCCAATGGTGGGAAATTTCGTCTGGAGAAGGAGGATCTCGTCCGGCTGGAAACCCGAATGGATGACCAGGACCCCGTCCGTAATTTTTTTATCCACCCGCATGGCGCTGGCCACCCGACCGGCGATCATGGCGAGGGATAGCGACCCTCGCGCCTCGACGGTGTGGGCTTCGAGTTTATTGGTGCCGTTTGGATCGAGTTTGAAATAGGCTCCAAGGGTGCCGTTCGGGGCCGGAAAGGGAAAAAAGGACACGAAATCCGCCTCGGTGACGACGGGAACCTTCTTAATGTAGAGTTTTTGGGGGGGGCTGACGAGGTCAATGGACGTACCAAAAGTTTCTCCATCCTTGGGATTGCCCTCGGCGTGGAGGCGGACGGCCAATGTAGTTTCGGATTTTTTTTCTCCGGCGTGGACGGTGAGCAAAGGCAGGACGAGCAGGAAGAGAAATCGGCGCATGGCGCACCATAAATATTCCAGAAGGGATTTGCAACCGAGACCGCAGTCAGGTAGCACAGGATTTGATGAAAATCGTTCTGATGATTATTGCCGTGGCTTGGCCTGGAATCGCCTTGGCCGAGGCCCCCGGGGCAACCGCGCCCCTGAAACCAACCATAGAAGAAGGAGTGGCCGCCTTTGCGGTTCGGGCCCCGGATGAGGGCAGTCCATTTTTTTCCCAGCGGCAGGCCGCCCAATATGCCCTCAGCGAGTCCGGACGCGAACAGACCGCGGAGGATTCGGTGGACGTCTTTCCCCGGGTGAAAAACAGTCCCAACAGCGCCTCAGGGATGCTGACAGGATTTTTTACGGAGATGTTTTCCTCGATCCGTTGGGAGACATTTCGATCTGAGCCAACCACTGAGAAACTGAAGCTTGATCCGGAGGAATTTTCCTTGGGGGATCGGAATGAGGTGGAGGCGGTGTATTCGATTCGCAACAACACCAAAAAAATTATCCGTCTCAAATTCGACACCACTCAGCACATCGACATGATGACGATGGACGGCAGCGGCAAGGTGCTCGAACAATGGTCGAATGACCGTTCTTTTGAGCCCCGGGAAGGGCTTGTCGTCATCAATCCGAAGGAACGCATCGAATATCGGGAAAAAATTGCCACCCGTGACTTTCAGGGCGGGGAATCCTACAGCCTCAAGGCCGAAGTGGTCGGATATCCCGATTACACCACGGTTCGGACCGTCTCCCCCTCGCCTTGATCGGTGTAGATTCGACTCCGGGGGAGGGCCCGCGCGGCGGCTATAAAGTTTTCCGCTTGACCTTCTGCAAAAAATCGCAAGTTTTCGACCCCGCGAATGGCGACAAATTATTTGTTGCCAAAGCGCAAGGGGACCATTAGTCCTACGCCAACACAGTAAACACACATACATCCGTCATGTCCGAAAAATCCATTGAAGAAAAAGTCAAAGACATCATTGTCGATCAGTTGGGAGTCAATCCCGAGCAGGTGACCACCACCGCATCATTTATCGAGGATCTCGGTGCCGATTCGCTCGACACCGTGGAGTTGGTCATGGCGTTTGAGGAGGAATTTGGTGTCGATGTTCCGGACGCTGATGCTGAAAAGCTCCAAAGCGTTGGTGACGTCATTAAATACATCGAGGAACACAGCGAACAGTAGCCCTTCGGCTTCTGGAGAAGAATTTGACGTCCCGATCCCGTTCTGCGGGACTCGGGACGTTTTTTTTCCACCCTGAGGGGTCGGAGGGGCTTGATCCCCTCAACTCTCAGCCCTCATCGTAACCCATGGCAGGCCTTGTGATCAGACCCCGCGCCCGCATCCTGCACGGGCACGATTGGGTGTATTCCAGCGAGGTGCTGAAGGTGTTTGGTCAGCCAGCGAATGGCGACGTCATCTCCCTCAAAGACGGTCGTGACAAGATGTTGGGATCGGCGATTTATAACGGGGCGTCACAGATTGTTGCGCGTCGATTTTCCCGCCAACGTCAGGATTTGGACGAAGATTTTTTTGCCCGGCGCATTAGTCAAGCCGTGGCCTGGCGAGAGCAGCAGGGTTGTGACCGGGAGCTTTGCCGGATGGTCTGGAGCGAAGCCGATGGCCTTCCTGGAGTGGTGGCGGATCGCTATGGCGACGTGGTGGTTCTGCAGCTTCTCACCTGTGCGATGGATCAGCGAAAGGACCTGATCGTGTCCGTCCTGGCGGCGCTTCCTGGCGTGCGCCACGTCGTGGGGCGCAATGACGCTTCCGTGCGCACGGCGGAGGGATTGCCTCTTGAGACCGGGATGTGGCATGGGGAAGATCCAGGGGAGAGGGAGGTGGATCTGCGAGGAGTCCGCTTCTTCGTGAATTTTTTACAGGGACAAAAGACAGGCCTCTATCTTGACCAGGCGGAAAATTATGCCTTGGTCGCCGCCCAGGCCCGGGGAAGGAGGGTGTTGGATTGTTTTTCCAACCAGGGAGGATTTGCCATCGCCTGTGCCCTGGCCGGCGCTGCGGATGTCACCGCCGTGGAAAGCGGGGCGGAAAGTGCCGCCCGTTTGCGCGACAATGCCTCCCGCAACGGAGTGGAGGTCGGCGTCGCCGAGGAAGACGTATTTTCTTTCTTGAACACCGCCGACCGGCGCAATGAGAAATACGATTTAGTGATTCTCGATCCGCCCTCCTTCACCCGGGCCCGGAGCAAAGTCCACGACGCCCTGCGGGGTTACCGGGACTTACACCTTCGGGGAGCTGGAGTGTTGTCCGCCCAGGGGGTGCTCGCCACTTTTTCCTGTTCCCACCATGTGTCCGCTGGAGATTTTGAAACAGCGGCTGCCGCCGGGCTGGCGGATGCCCGGCGATCCGCCCGCGTCCTGCGACGTCTCACCCAATCCGCCGATCATCCCGTGGCCTTGCATTTGCCAGAAACCGGATACCTCAAGGGCTTGTTGCTCGAGGCCATGCCCGGACGGTGAGTGATTGTGCTGGAAATTTCCGGCATTCGGTCTTAGATGTCTACTTCTTGTAGAACTTGAGCGCTTGAATTAATCATGTCATCGGCAGAATACCCCAACGACCCGGACTCTCTTCTCGACTTGGAAGAAGATGTCCAAGAAGACCTCGGCGAAGAGGTTCAGAAAACCAACACGGAGTTGGAGAAACTCCGACGCCAACTCGAGGACATCGAGAAGCAGAAGGTGAAGCTTGAGGAACTCAAGCGCCGCCAGGATGAACTCGAAATTGGTCGCGCCGAAATGACGGACAAGCTGACCCGATCCCTGGTCGTGGTGCACCGCGAGACCGAGGAGGCACAAAAGCGTCTAGAGACTCTCAACGCGATCCACAATTCTTTCACCCAACATTTGCGCTTCATCGAAGGCGTCAATCCCAAGCTCTGGGGGGCCAGCGAACTGCCCAAGGAACTGAGCAAAGCGCTGAGCGCCGTGGAAGAGGCCCGCTCGGATTTCAGCAAGGCGCAACCAAAAATTTCTATTGAGGAACCGGCGGAATCCCTCTCAGGCGGGGCCTACGACGCCGAGTATGGATACGCCGAAGACCGGGGATTTTCTTATTGGCTGATGAACGGAATCGCCTTCACCCTCCCGCTTTCGGTTTTGGGGCTTTTAGCTCTGATGGTTTGGGTTTTGACCCTGCTCTCGGCGAACTAACTCATGGCGAGGTCATCATCCTCCAAAGCGTCAGGGCTGACGAATGCCGAGCGTCAATTGGAGGAACTCCACGCCGAAACCCTGCGGAAGCAACGGGAGTTGGAAAAAAAGCTCAAGCACCTTCCGGTTCAACTTGCCGAGCAGAAGGAAAGAAAGCGGGAACAAGCGCATCAGCGGGCGGTTTCCGCCGGCCCCGCGATCTCCTCGCGGCCGGGTGGGGGGGGGCGCGGGCGCTCGCGTGGGCGGCAGATGCCATCAAAAAAACGTGGGATTGCCAAAAGAAAAACTCTGATCCTTTTGCTGGCTTTGGGAATCATGGTGTTCCTTCTTTGGAACATCACCGGGTAACGATCCGATTGAAGGTCACGAAAGAATTGCAGCCCGCAGCTTGGTGACATATTCCTTGGCTGATGTCTTCTGATTCCGGGCCGAAGAGCCCTTCACGTACTGAATACCTCAAAGCTTTCCGGGTTATGCTTCTGGCCCGGATCTTGGAGGAAAAGCTTTCCAGCCTTTATCGGGCCGGTGCCATTAAAGGGGGAGTCTTTCTGGGGCGCGGACAGGAAGCGCTGAGCGTCTCGGTGGGGTCTCATTTGCGCAAGGGGGATATCTTTGCTCCGCTCATCCGTGATCAGGCGGGTCGCATGGCCTTTGGAGATACTGTTCTCGATACTCTGCGAACCTATCTGGGCTCGCAACTCGGCTCCATGCGGGGACGGGATGGCAATATTCACCGCGGGCGACCCCGTGAGGGATACCACGCCATGATCAGCCACCTCGGGGCCATGATCCCTCTGGTCGCAGGGGCGCTCCTGGCCCGCCGCATGAAGGGTGAAACCGGCGTGGTCGGAGCGACCTGTCTCGGGGATGGCGGCACATCCACGGGAGCCTTTCACGAAGGGCTGAATGCCGCGGCGGTTGAAAAACTTCCCCTCGTACTCGTGATCGCCAATAATCAATACGCCTATTCGACCCCTGGGAGCCGTCAATTTGCCTGCGCGAATCTCATCGATAAGGCCGCAGGTTATGGAGTGGCCGCCCATCAGGTGGATGGCACAGATTTGAACGAATGCCTGCGGGTGCTGGGAGAGGCGGTCCAGGCGGCTCGCAACGGCGGGGGCCCTCAATTTGTCGTTGGCAATCTGCTGCGTCTCGTCGGGCATGGCGAGCATGACGATGCAAGTTATGTGGATACCGCCCTTAAGGAGTCTCCGCTGGGACGGGATTGTCTGGAGGTCTGCGAGGAATTCCTGGTGGAGAAGGATTGGGCGACCACCAAGGAGATCGCCGATTGGCGGGTGGAGGCGAAAACCGAGGTGGATGACACCACCACGAAGGTGCAACGCGAACCCTCGCCTGATCCTGCGGAAGAGGATTGGACGGCGTTATCGGAGCGCCGATTTGCAGAGGAACTTTCCGAGGCATGATCACCTACCTGCAAGCTCTCAATGCCGCCCTGGACAAGTTGCTGGCCGATGATCCGAGGGTCTTTCTTTATGGGCAGGATATTGGGTCCTTTGGAGGGGCTTTTAAAGTCACCAAGAATCTGGCCGCGCGCTATCCTGGGCGGGTGTTGGATGCGCCCCTGAGCGAGGATGCCATCGTGGGCATGGCCATCGGGGCGGCCATCGAGGGAATGCGTCCGATTGTGGAGATGCAGTTCGCGGATTTTTCCACTTGTGGGTTCAATCAAATTGTCAACCATGCGGCGACCTTGTTTTACCGGACTGAGGTGCAGTGCCCG
Organism: uncultured Spartobacteria bacterium; assembly: GCA_937890535.1. GTDB lineage: Bacteria > Verrucomicrobiota > Verrucomicrobiia > Chthoniobacterales > Terrimicrobiaceae > CAMASH01. The sequence goes on along the minus strand of CALBXK010000261.1, from coordinate 10,237 downwards.
ATTGTGGTTCGCCTGCCCTCCGGAGGAACGCCAGGCGGCGGTCCCTTTCACAGTCAGAGCATGGAGGCCCTCTACGCCCACTATCCTGGGCTGATCGTGATGACTCCCGGAACGGTCGAGGATGCCTACAGCATGTTGTTGGAAGCGGTGGCCATTGATGATCCTGTGATTTTTTGTGAGCACAAATTTCTCTACAATCACCTCAAAGCGGAGGCCCTGCCGGATGAGGCCCTTCCGGTTGGGAAGGCCCGGATCGCCCGCCGGGGCCGCGATGCCACCATTGTCACCCATGGAGCGATGGTGCATGAATCTCTGGCTGCGGCCGAAGAACTGGTCAGCGACGGGTACGAGATTGAGGTTGTGGATTTGCGCACCGTCAAACCGCTCGATACGGACACCCTTCTTGCCTCGGTGGCCCGGACCGGGCGGATGCTCTGTGTCAGTGAAGCCTGGCCGTGGGGAGGAGTTTCTGCGGAGGTGCTCGCCCGCGTGTCCACCGAGGGATTTGGATTATTGGATGTGCCTGCGCAGCGCTTGAATGCCCGCGACACGCCGATACCCTACCATCCCGATTTGTGGAGCGCCCACCGACCCACGGCGGACGCCATTGTGGCGTCCACCCGCCACCTTCTTGAGATGTAGAGAGGCAGAACATCGAACGTCCAACACAGAACATCGAACGTCCAAATAAGGAATGAGCAAACCAAGCAAGTGACATTCGAAAACCTTAAAATCGAAAATTCCCATGGCCCAAGTTCCTCTTTTAATGCCCCAACTCGGTGAATCCATCGCCGAGGCCACCATTGTCAAAATTCTTATCAAGGAAGGCGACCTGATCGAGGCTGACAAGGATGTCATCGAGGTCGAAACGAACAAGGCGGTCATGGCAATTTCAGCGCCCTGTTCGGGCACACTTGTTCAGATCGATGCCGAGGAGGGACAGAGCTATCCGGTGGGTGCCATTCTCGGGACCATCGAAGTGAGCGAAGAAGAAGCTCGAAAACGCGGTCTCGACCCCGAGGGAGACGACGCGGCCGCTCCCCAAAAGACTTCCCGTCGACAGAAGGCGAAGGCTCCCGCCCGGGTTTCAGGGCCGCAGCAAGTGGAGCCCACTGTGAAAGGGCTTCCTGTGCCTGCCCATGCGGGAGGCGCAAGCTATCTGTCGCCGCGGATGAAGGCTCGCATGACGGAACTTGGTCTCCATGCCGCCGATTTGTCTGCCATCGCAGGCAGTGGCGCCAGCGGCCGGGTGACGATTGAGGATTTGGAGAAATTTTTGGAGGACATCGAGCGCAATCGCATCACTCCCGCTTCCTCGATGCGGGTTGCGGTGGCCGATGCCATGCGCCGCAGTGCGACCCGTCCGCTGGCGACGGTTGTCCTGCCGGTTCGCCTCGACAACATGCTGGCCCATCGTAAGACTTGTGCCCCGCACAAAGCCGGGCCGGCACTCTACGCCCTCCGAGCTTTAGCCATGGCTCTCTCCGAAAATAGCGCCCCGGCGGGACGCCTTATCGGGGATAGGATTATTCATCCACGCTCCATCGACATCGGATTTGCGGTTGAGGCTGAGGATGGGGTTTTGGTGCCGGTCATTCGCAACGCGGATCAGTTTTCCCTCGCGGATTTGATCGAACGCTACAAACGCCTGGTCAACCTCGCTCGTGAACGGCGCCTGCCTGTTGGCGACATGGGAGGCTCCATCGCCACGGTGACGAACTATGGGGTGTTCGGTCTGACCATCGCGACACCCATTCCACTGCCGGAACAAACCATCTTGCTGGGCATGGGCGTCGGACAGGTTGTGCCCAGTTGGGATGCCGCCAAGAAAAAATTCGTACCTGTCACCGAGGCGGCCTTCACCTTGAGCTTTGATCATCGGGTGCTGGATGGCGGTGCGGCTGGCCGGCTCTTAAACCGCGTGGGTGCGCTGCTCAATTCGCCGACGGAGTTGTAAGGTTTCGCAAAGGACGCCATTCCGCTTTTCGCGATGGGCCTGTAGCCACCCCGGTCCCCCGGGGTGTGGGGTGAGTGCCAACAAAACGCCGGAGGACCGGCGTTGCTACAGCGGCAATGTTCATGACCCGCTCTAAGAAACCCAGCCGGGACTGTAGATGTAGCTGCTATTGGGGGGGAGTCCGGGATTGCGCTGAAGTTCCATCAGGCGGATAACGGCTAGGCGTCCACAAAGTTCCAGATTCATATCAAAGGCACGATAGCCGGGATCGGGCAGCCGGGGTTTGCTGGAGACAAAGGCGGCGATACGTGGCTCGGGCAGGCCTTCGCTGGAGATATCACGCAGGGAGTGGGAAACGGTCTCCGCACAATGTTTTTCCAGAGCGACAATCTGGCTGCCCAATTTGAGTTGTTCCACAATCTCAGCCTTGGCCCTGGCCATATTTTGAAAGTTCACCCCTCCTTCAATGATCACCGTATTTTTCATCGGGAGGCCCAGATCAAAGAGGATGCCACGCAGACAACGGATGAACTCGCGCTCGTAGGCGCGATCGTATTCATCGACAAAGAAGACCACGCGGGTCATGCCTTCGGTGACAAGATCCTGCATGGCCCGTTCCGCCACATCAAAAAATTGGTACCTGACCCCAACCATGTGGGTGGTCAGGTCGTCCAGACCTACCAACTCGATTTTCCTGGGGTGGCCGACCTTGATCTTCCCTCTCTTGACGCCGCCGAGGGTCAATCGTCGGTGCCGGTGCTTCCTCAAGTTTGGTGGTTTCTTCGGGCTGGGAGCTATCATTTGTCGCCATTTGACTTGGATGTCATGCGCAGTATCGAACTCAGTCATGGCGATGCGCGTCTGGCCTTAATGGCGGATACCAGTACGACTTCATTTTCCGATTTTGTCGCTCACGAGGATTACGGTGATCCAACGAAACGATTTGCTTATAGTATGAGGGGGACTGACAGCCGCGCGTTTCTTTGGCCGGGCGCTACGGCGGGAAGTTATGTGGGCGGTTTGTCCTATTATTCAAACGTGACTTCGGGCTCTCCGGGCAAGACTTTCTCCTACACCACCCTGCCGGATGTCCCTTCTCGTATTTCCGATCTCCAGGCGAAGGGATGGAGCGGTGATTTTGACAACGGTATTGGCAATTTTCCTGATGGGCCGTTCCTAAACAAATCCGACGAAGGTTCGGAGTCTTTTAATAACACGGAAATCCCCTACAATCGTTGTCTCTGGACGAGCGCGGACGGGCTGTTTTCGCCCCTACGTCAAGTTCCTTCTGCGGTGATGTTTGGCTCCTTGCCGACGGGCGTAACAGTCCCTATCCCCTGGCGCACCCTGCTTTTTTGCCCAAACCCCCGCGATCCCGTACATATCGGATTCAACGATCCCGCCGATCACCTTCTTCTGGATTTGTTTCGCATGCCGGTGGTCGAGCCCATTTCCATCAGCGGCCCGGCCTCGACCAATGGGAAGATCAACATGAACTACGCCATAGCGCCTTTTTCCTACATCCGTCGGGCGAGTTCCTGGTACGCGGCTTTGGAGGCTCTTAATATTTTTGCCATTCCTGATTTGGAGAGCGTGAAATACAAGGGGATTCCTGGTTCAACCGTGAACATGCGTAATTCGATCGATGTTGAGGAAACTTTGGACCAATTTGATGCCCGATTTGCCAGCAATGAAATCTTTCGCTCCGCAACGGAGATTTGCAGCATCTTTCTTGTTCCTCAGGGCGAAACCCTCGCTGATGTTAGCAATCTGAACACTGGCTATTGGACCACGCATCGGCTGACCGGTGACAATTCGCGGGAGAAGCCCTATGCCGAGTTGTATCCCAAGCTGACGACGCAATCGAATAGCTACCGTCTGCACCTGCGGGTGCAGATCATTCCAGAGTCCGCGACCGCCCCGGCGAACGCGGACTTTGTGCCTCTGGCTGAATATCGCGGCTCGGTGCTCTTGGAGCGCTACCTTGATCTCGACGATGAACGCTTGTTGGACAATTCGGTGGATCCTGATGATGATTGTCTCAATGCGCTGTATAAATTCCGTGTTTTGGAGACCCGTCGGTTCAGCCCGTGAGGGTGGAGAGTCTGTGATTTTTGAACTTTCGATGAAGCGCCGCCATGTCTGGTAGGGGTGCGTCCCGCCCTCATATTCTCCTCTTGGGAGGAACGTCTTCCATTGCGGCCGCCTATCCCAAGGAAGTGCTTGCGGTGCTTGCTCCTCATGCTGATGTGCTCAGTCCGCGATTGACTGCCGAATCCTGGCGGGATCATCGGGCGACCTTGGCTCAGGCAGACTATATCCTGTCGACTTGGGGTGTTCCCTGCTTTGATCAAGAATTCCTCGAATGCGCCTCCCGGCTCAAAGGCGTTTTCTATGCAGCCGGATCAGTCAAAAGCTTTGCCACACCGGTGTTTTATGCGCGCGGCATCGTTCTTTCCACCGCCGTTCAGGCCAACGCCATCCCCGTGGCGGAGTTTGCGGTTTCGGCCATCATTTTAAGCCTGAAGGGATTTTGGCGCCATGCCCGTCAGATCCATCGCACCCGGGAATGGAAATCGTATCCCGTTCCAGGCGCATATCGTAGTTCGGTGGGGTTACTTTCGTTGGGTGCGGTCGGACGTTTGACTGCGGAAAAACTGACCGGGTACGAACTTGACGTGCTTGCCTACGACCCGTTTGTGGCTCCTGAGGCGGCGGCGGCTCTGGGGGTTCGTTTGGTTTCGTTGGAGGAACTCTTTGCCCAGGCCGACGTGGTGAGTCTCCACCCGCCCTGGCTGCCGGAAACGGAAAATCTCGTCGGCGCTTCGCTCCTCCGTTCCATGAAGCCCGGGGCCACTCTCTTGAATACAGCTCGGGGCGCGGTGATTGATGAGAGAGCCCTTTGCGAGATGCTGCGGGAACGGCCCGACCTCACAGCCATCCTGGACGTAACCCACCCCGAGCCGCCACCCTCTGATTCCCCCCTGTTCCGCTTGGAAAACATCTTTCTCACGCCGCACATTGCCGGCAGTGTGGGGGGAGAGGTGGCCCGCATGGGCCAATGGATGGTGGAGGAGCTTCTCCGGCAAATCCACGGAGAGCCCCTTCGGTATGCGGTGACGGAAGAGATGCTTGAGATTTCCGCCTGAGCCGATTCTCTCTCAGAAATTGGGTCACCCCAGGGCGTTGATTTGTTCGGCGAGAGCAAAGTCCAGATCGGTCAGCCCGCCTGCGCTGTGGGTGGAGAGCCGGAGGAAAACCTTGTTCCAGCGGATGTCGATGTCCGGGTGATGATTGGCCTTTTCGGCCAGGTTGGCCACGGCATTGACGAAGCGCATGGAGGCGGCAAAATCAGCAAATTCGAAGCGGCGGGAAATTTCCCCGTTCGATCGTTCCCAGGATGAGATCCGGCTGAGGTGGTGGGCGATTTCGGATTCGGATAATGGGGTGGTCATAGGTGGGTGGGGCGTAGGGCGGCTCCGATCGCTTCAGCCACTCAGAGCAATCCCATTGTCTAGATGGAATTGAAGGTGCCGGATTCGGTTTCGGGCTGTCGAGCAGGTTGCCGCTGGCAACGAAATTGAATCATATTTTGACGCAAACACCGAGAACTTCCTGGAGCGTCCGAGGGTCATTTCCATTGAGTCCATTCGGCCCGTCTCCGGCGGAAAAATAACCCCTTGCCCGGGAAGAGCGGTTGTGTAGGATCGCTCCTCAATCTAAAAGAATCATGGGCAAAATCTACAAAAACATCGTCGAAACGGTCGGACATACTCCCCTTGTTCAACTCAATAAGGTCACCGCCGGTCTCAACGCTACCATTGCCCTCAAGTGCGAATATTTTAATCCGCTGGGTAGCGTGAAGGATCGGATCGGAATGGCCATGATCGAGGATGCGGAAAAATCCGGCATCCTGACCAAGGAGACTGTCATCGTCGAACCCACCAGCGGCAACACCGGCATCGCGCTGGCCTTTGTCGCCGCCGCCAAGGGCTACAAAATCATTTTGACCATGCCGGAGACCATGAGTCTGGAACGTCGGACTTTGCTGGCGATGCTCGGGGCCAAGCTTGTTCTCACGCCTGGGGCGGAGGGAATGAAAGGCGCCATTGCCCGGGCGGAGGATATCGTCAAGGAGACCCCCGGAGCCTGGATGCCGCAGCAGTTTAACAACCCCGCCAATGTCGATATTCACCGACGGACTACCGCTGAGGAAATTTGGGACGACACGGACGGCAAAGTCGATATCTTGGTGGCTGCGGTTGGCACCGGCGGGACCATTACGGGATGTGTCGAGGCCATCACGCCGCGCAAAGATTCTTTTCAAGCCATTGCGGTGGAACCCAAGGATTCCCCGGTGATTTCTCAAACTCTGGCCGGACAGCCGCTCAAGCCCGGTCCGCATAAGATTCAGGGAGCCGGAGCCGGATTCATTCCCAACAATCTTCACTTGCAGGACTCCGCCGGCAAGGCCCAGATCGTTGAATGTGTGCAGGTGGCCAATGAGGATGCCTTCGTTATGGCTCGCCGCCTGGCCAAAGAGGAGGGGCTCCTGGTGGGCATCAGCACCGGGGCGAATGTCTGGGCCGCCATCGAGGTCGCCAAGCGGCCGGAAAATGCCGGCAAACTCATCGTCACCATCGCCTGTTCGACTGGCGAACGCTATCTGAGCACGGCCCTCGCTGAGGATGCCCGGGCGGAAGTCAGTGGCTGAAAGCCAAAAGCTGAGACGCTGAGAAACTGAAATACGATCCGTCGCAACGGCTCTAAATCCCACTCTCCCACATGCCTTCCCATCCCGTTCCTCCTGCTGAAGAGCAGTTGCTCGAGAAGGATAGCTTCGCCTTCGATCTTGTCTGGGCGCGCTATCGTTCCCTGATTCTTCTTTTGGTGGCCGCCGTGGTCGTGGCAGGGGTAGCAACTGTATTGTGGTTGATCAACTCGCACAACGCCCGTCTGGCCGCCGAGTCCCTCTTTGCGGAGGCGAACAGCCCGGAGGCTTGGCAGAAGGTTTTGGCGAGCCATCCCCATTCGCCGCAGGCTGCCGATGCCTGCCTGCTTCTGGCCGAAGCGCAGCGGGAGGCCGGGGATCCGGCCGCCTCCACGGAGACGTTCCATAGCTTTTTGGTGAAATTTCCCGACCATCGGCTCAGTGGGGCCGCCCGTCTGGGCATCGCCGAAAATTTGGATGTGGAAGGCAAGAGTGCCGAGGCGGTCACGGCCTTGAGCCAGATCCAGGCGAGTGAGGGTGGCAGCTACGTCGCGGCTTTTGCCGCCCTGCTGGAGGGGCGCATTGCCCTGCGGGAGGGACGGCTCGCGGATGCCCGGACGCTGTTCTCCTCTTTGGTCGCGACCTACACATCCAGTCCGGTGGCTCAGATGGCAGGTGCCCAGTTGGAAGAACTGCTTCCCTTCCTTCCCCTAGAGTCGGAAAAACCCGCGCCCTAAGCCGCCGCGTTGTTAGTCGCTGGAAATAAATCGGAACTGCTCTGAGGGTGTCCTGCTTTAGGATGCCTCCTGAGGGGGCCTCTCCCTCCTATTTTCGGAGACGCTTTCCCTGCCAGATTTTGAGATTTTTCTCGCGGCGGAAATTTGCTAGGTTTGGCCCATGCGCCCCGACAAATTTACCTCGAAGATGCAGGAAGCCTTCAATGCATCGCTGGATCTCGCGTCGAAGGACAATCATTCGGAGGTGACCTGCGAGCACTTCCTGCTCGCCCTGCTCAAACAGAATGAAGGACTTCTCCGGCCCCTCCTGGAGAAACTCGGTGTGTCTCCGGGAACCCTGGAGGACCAGGTCGTTGCCGAATTGTCCCGTCGCGCCAGTGTGCACGGAGGGTCCTCCCCGCAACTTGGAGCCGATCTCCGCAAGACGCTCGATGCCGCCGAAGCGGAAATGGCGAAGCTCAAGGACGAATTTCTCAGTGCCGAACATTTTCTGCTCGCGCTGACTCAGTCTCGAACCGCGGCCGGGAAATTGTTCAACGCCGCCGGAGTCACTCATGAGCGACTCATTAAGGCCCTGGCAGAGATTCGGGGCAACCAGCGGGTGACGGATCAGGATCCCGAGGGAAAATATCAGACTCTGGAAAAATACGGTCGGGATCTCACCGAGTTGGCCCGTAAGGGCAAGATTGATCCCGTGATTGGGCGGGACGACGAGATTCGTCGCACCATGCAGGTCCTGTCCCGCCGGACGAAGAACAACCCAGTGCTCATCGGCGAACCCGGCGTGGGCAAGACCGCCATCGTGGAGGGACTGGCCCGCCGCATCGTCAGCGGTGATGTGCCAGAATCTTTGAAAAACAAACGCATCATCGCGATGGATATCGGCGCCATGATCGCAGGGGCAAAGTTTCGCGGGGAATTCGAGGACCGTCTCAAAGCTTTCCTCAAGGAGGTCACGTCCAGCGAAGGGGAGATCATCTTGTTCATCGATGAGCTTCACACCATCGTTGGAGCCGGGGCGGCGGAGGGTTCGGCGGATGCCTCAAACATGCTCAAACCCCAACTGGCCCGCGGGGAACTTCGCACCGTCGGGGCGACTACCCTCAACGAATATCGCAAATACATCGAAAAGGACGCCGCCCTCGAGCGACGGTTCCAGCCTGTCATGGTCAATGAACCCAGTGTCGGAGACACCATCGCCATCCTGCGCGGGCTCAAGGAACGTTATGAAGTGCATCATGGGGTCCGCATTCAGGATGCCGCCATCATCGCCGCTGCCACTCTCTCCGATCGTTATATCTCAGACCGCTTCCTGCCCGACAAGGCGGTAGACCTCATCGACGAGGCCGCCTCTCGCCTCAAGATGGAACTCGATTCCATGCCCACGGAAATTGATCAACTCGAACGCCAGGTCATGCAGTTGGAGATGGAAAAACAGGCGTTGAAAAAAGAGAAAGACGCTGCCAGCAAAGAGCGCCTCGGCAAACTGGAGAAAGAACTGGCCGACATTAAGGAGCAGGCTTCCCGCCTCAAGGCCCAGTGGCAAAAGGAAAAAGAGGAGATCGGAAAATCCCAAAAAGTGGCCGGGCTGATTGAGGAATTGAAAACCGAACTGGAAAAGGCCCAGCGCACCGGCGATTTACAAAGAGCTTCCGAGATCCAATACGGCAGCCTCCCCGAGTTGCAGGCTCAACTCGAGGCGCATTCTCAGACCCATCGGGAGGGCGAGGCTCCGACCGAGCCGTCGCTCTTGCAGGAAGAGGTGACTGAGGAAGACATTGCCAAGGTGGTGGCGAGTTGGACCGGAGTTCCTGTCTCCCGCCTCCAGGAGGGCGAGCGCGAAAAATTGGTCCAGATGGAGACCCGCCTGATGGAACGCGTCATTGGTCAGGAGCCCGCCATCAAAGCGGTGTCGAATGCGGTGCGCCGGGCCCGGGCGGGATTGCAGGACGAAAATCGACCCATCGGTTCGTTTCTGTTTCTCGGACCGACCGGGGTCGGCAAGACCGAATTGTCGAAGGCCCTGGCCGAATTTCTCTTTGATGACGAACACGCCATCATCCGCATCGACATGAGCGAATACATGGAGAAGCACACTGTCGCCCGCCTCATCGGGGCTCCCCCCGGCTATGTCGGCTACGAAGAGGGCGGCCAACTCAGCGAGGCCGTGCGCCGGAAACCCTATGCCGTCGTGCTCTTTGACGAGATCGAAAAGGCCCATCCGGACGTTTTTAATGTTCTCCTTCAGGTGCTCGACGATGGGCGGATCACGGACGGGCAGGGTCGCACGGTTGACTTCAAGAACGTCGTCATCATTCTCACCAGCAATATCGGCAGCCAGGACATCATGGAAGATTTGCCCCGGGAGGAACGCAATCAACGGGTGCAGGACGCCCTGCGTGGACATTTCCGGCCGGAGTTCCTCAATCGCATCGACGAAATCATCATCTTCGACCGGCTCACTGATCCTCAACTCACCCGGATCGTGGAGATTCAGCTCGATCGTCTTCTCCAGCGTCTGCAGAAACAGAACATCTCCCTCGTCCTGACCGATGCAGCCAAGACTCTGCTTGGTCGCGAGGGCTACGATCCCGCCTACGGGGCCAGACCGCTCAAGCGCGTCATCCAGAGGGAAATTCTAGACCCCTTGTCTTTGGAAATCCTCGACGGAAAATTTCAGGCCGGCGACCAAATCGCAGCAGATGTGAAGGGGGACCACCTCGCGTTTAAGAAGGTGTGATTTTCAGTATTCAGTTCCGGCCGGGCTCGCGTCTCATCTGAACACTGAATCCTCACTCCCCAGCTTCCTTCTGCATGGATTTCAAGGCATCG
>CALBXK010000260.1 GCA_937890535.1 uncultured Spartobacteria bacterium | reverse complement strand
TGTCCTTGAGGCGTTCCTTCACCCAACGTTTCGCCATGGCAGCCTCCACGGGATGCACCGGCTTCTCACCCTGCAGGTGGTTTCTAAGAAACTCAAAGATGGTCATGCCTGAGTGCAATCCTAGACAGATTCCCCGTCAGGACGCACCGCAAAAACACCAAAAATTGCTCCCGGAACGAACCGGACCCTTGGAGCGATCGGCAAGAGGAATGAGTCATGGTGCCCCAACCCTCGTCGGAATATTCGGGACTCAGGCCGCCTCGACCACATCCCAGGGAGGCGTCCGACGCCCAAGCTCCCAAGCGACTTGGAGATTTTTTTCAGGCAAACTGGCCTTCAAGGCGGCAAGGGATGATTCGTGGAGCGCCTGCTCACTGAGCGAGAATTCGGTTGCGGAAAATTCGCTCGCTGCCTCGGCAGCCCCGAAGACCATGGCGGCATGTTCGTAACGACCGGCTGAGATCGCCAGGCTGGCATGACATTCCAGAATGTAGGGCAACATCCAGCGATTGCCCAGGTCCCGAGTCGTACGTCCCCATTGCTCCAAGGCGGATTTCGCCCTCGCATCGTCCCGCTGCGCGATGCAAACCTGAACGATGCCCCAGAGAATGAGTCCAATAATCCAGAGGTCACCCAACTTCTCATAGAGAAGGAGGCTTTCCTCTTTGAGTTGCCGTGCCGTGTCAAGATCCCCCCGATCCAAGGCGATGCTTCCCAGACCGCTCAAACACCCTGCGGCAAGATAGGTTGCGTCGGAACGGCTGCGTCCAATCTCCAGGCCCCGTCGAAAATGCTCCTCTGAGGCCGCGAGGTCACCATCCCCCCGATCGAGAAATCCTGTCAGCATCTCGCAAAGCCCGCTCCCGACCTCGTAGTCAATGCTCTGGTAGATTTCCTGAGCCTGTCGGTGGAAGGCCCGGCACTCCTGGTAGCGGTCCGCAGCCCAAGCGAGTCGCCCCGCCGCAAGGAGAAAATCCGCCCGGCAGCGGGCGGAAACATCCTCCTGGGGAAGCGCCAGCAGTTCGGCGATCAATTCGCGCGATTCCTCCAAGTTACCACGAATCTCAATGGCCCGATAAATGGAGAAAAAGATTCGGAATCCGATTTCGGCCTTTTTCGAGCGGATCGCCCAGGCCAAGGCGGCGCGAAAATTGAAGCGGTCGTTTTGACAGCGATCCAGCCATTGTTTTTGATCCTGTCGTTCAAGATGGGGAGCCGTCTCCTCGGCAAAGCGGAGAAAATACTCCAGATGCCGGTCGCGAAGGGCATCGCCTTCGCCCGAGGTCTCAAGTTTCTCGCGAGCGTATTGCCAGACGGATTCGATGATGGTGTAGCGTGGCGTTTGACCGGAGGCGTGTTCCACGGTGACAAGGGATTTGTCGGCCAACTGCTGCACAAGATCCAAAATCTCAAATTCCTCAAGGCCATCGCCGGAACAAATGATTTCCAAGGCATCCAGGGTGCGACCGCCGACAAAAATACCCAAGCGACGAAACAGGGTGCGTTCCGGGTCGGACAGAAGATCGTAACTCCAGTCGATGAGGGCCTGGAGGGTCTGCTGATGCGGAAGGTGGCCCCCGTGGGCGTTGCTGCGCAGGAGGCGAAATCGATCTCCGAGGCGGGCGGCGATCTGCTCGATATCGAGAACACTAACCCGGGCGGCGGCAAGTTCGATGGCCAGCGGGATTCCGTCGAGGCGGCTGCAGACCTCCGCCAGAGCGGGAGCATTGGCATTGGTCACGATAAAGTCCGGACGCACCGCAATGGCACGCTCAATGAAAAGCCTCACGGCATCATACTGGGAGAGTTGCTCCGCAATGTCAGGACCGGTCAGTTCCTCCACTCGTACGTCAAACATGCCGAGCGGTGGGACCGGATAAGTCGTTTCGCCGCGGATCCCCAGCGAATGCCGGCTGGCAGCAATGATCTTCAGTCGCGGGCAAACTCGCAAAAGCTCGGCGCAGAGCGGCGCCACGGTGTCCAAGAGGTGCTCGCAATTGTCGAGAATGAGAAGGACATTCTTCTCCTTGAGAAAACGGACCACCGTCTCGCGCAAAGTGTGGCCGGATTCCTCTCGCACATCGACAGCAAGGGCCAAGGCCGCCACCACGAAATCTGGATCAGTCACCGGAGCGAGTTCGACCAACCAGACCCCTTCACGGAACTCATTGATTTGACTGGCTCCGACTTCGAGGGCCAGCCGGGTTTTCCCGGTGCCGCCGGTTCCCATGAGGGTGATGAGGCGATTTTTCTCCAAGCGTTCTTGAACTTCGATGATCTCCCGGCCCCGTCCGACGAAGCTGGTGGTCTGGACCGGAAGGTTATTGGGCAGCACCTCCATGCTGCGGGGGGCCGGAAAGGCCTCTTCAATCCCGGCGGCGATGACCTGAAACAAATGCTCCGGACGATCCAGGTTGCGAAGTCGGTGACTGCCAAGCGACTTGAAGGCGATCTCCTCGGGTTTTTCATCCTCCAGGAGCTCGAAACTTATCTGGGATAGCAATACCTGCCCGCCATGAGCAGCCGCTTCGATCCGGGAGGCACGATTGAGCGTGCCGCCGAAATAGTCTCCATCACGGTGCTCGGCCGCACCGGTATGGATCCCCATCCGCGACGAGACCCGGCCAACCTCGCCCCAATTTTCCGCATCCAGTCCACGCTGCGCTTCAATTGCCGCCTGCACGGCGTGAAGGGGCGTCGGGAAAGCGACACAAAATGCGTCGCCCACGGTTTTAAAAACATAGCCGCCACTGCTTTCCGCCGCAGATCGCACGATGGTATCGTGGCGGCCCAGAGCCGGCCCCATCTCCTTGGGGAACTTCTCCCAGAGACGAGTGCTGCCCACGATATCCGTGAATAGAAAGCTAATGGTTCCCGTAGGCGGCTCGATCATATTCTTCTCCAATATGAAGAGCGATCCTGCTTCGTAAAGGCAATCCCGCGTCTCGCTCCACGGGCGAGAGGAAAAAGCTCCTCCAAGGATGCGGGGGATTCACCATGAGCCGGTCGAATGCCAAACAGTCATCTTGTTCCGGGCCGAGAGACAAATCAGTTCCAATCTTCGGCCTTTTCAGACCCTCCAACTCCCGCTATCCCATGCCAATGCTACCCACACCTTTTCAGCGAAAGACCCTTTGGGCAGCTGCCACGACCCTGGCGTTGCTGGTGATCGCGGCTGCCATCATTTTGGTGGGTCGGATTGTCATCGACTCCATTGCCTATCTCCGTCCGGTCCTCCTCCCGCTCGCCATCGCCGGTATCCTCGCCTATCTGCTCGAACCCGCCGTGCGCTGGCTGGAATCCCTGAGGCTGTCCCGCACCTGGTCCGTCGTGGTGGTCTTTTTTGCCATCCTCGCGGTGTGCGCTGGCATTCTCATCTGGATTTTGCCCTCCCTCTGGCATGAAGGACAGTCCTTCGTCACGAACCTGCCCACGTATTCCCAGCAAGCCGAGACGCTTGTGACCAATACCATCAAGGAGATCCGTCGGGTCAGCGAATTGCCCATGTTTGTCCGCCCGGAAAGTGCAACGGAGCCTGCGGATCCCCTCACCACCTACCTTTCCACCGCAACCACTGACGGAGTGCAGTGGCTCCAGGCTCAAGTCCCCGGTATGGCGGCCTCCACCGGTCGATTCCTCAAGAACAGCGCCAGTGGATTCCTCGGCGGATTGGGAATTCTCCTGAGCCTGGTTTTAGTTCCATTGTTTCTGTTTTTCTTTCTCTATGACGGAAAATCGATCTCTGAAAATTGGAGCCGCTATCTCCCTCTCCGCGCCTCACCGCTCAAGGACGAAATCGTTTCCCTTCTCAGCGAAATCAACGGCTACCTGATCAGTTTTTTCCGCGGTCAATTGATCGTAAGCATCATCGACGGCGTCCTCATTGGTTTCAGCCTCCTGCTTTTCATCCAACTCGATTTTGCGCTCCTCATCGGCCTTCTGGTCTGTGTGCTGGGTCTGATCCCATACGCCGGCATGTTGATCTGTTGGATTCCCGCCGTCCTTCTTGCCACCGCCCAATACGGTGATTGGTGGCATCCCTTTTGGGTCACCATCATCTTTCTGGTCGCCAATCAACTCGAAGGTATTTTTATCTCTCCAAAGATCGTCGGCGAATCGGTGGGGCTTCACCCTCTCACGGTCATCGTTTCCGTGCTGGCCTGGACCGTCATTCTCGGCGGATTGATCGGAGCCCTTCTGGCAGTTCCCCTCACGGCCACCCTCAAAGTCCTCTTGAAACGTTATTTTTGGGATCGTGAGTCCGTTACTCCAGAAACTCCCTGAATCTTTTGCCTCTTTTGCAGTAAGATTGGACAGAATTTAGTCAAAAAATTCCGTGCCCTCTCCGGCCTCCCCGCTCCCGCGGAGATCGTAAGTCAGACGCCGGGACTGCAACCACCGCACTCCCAGCATGTCGAGAGTCGCGCGCGCTGCCCGGTTGCCCAATCCGTACTTGCTGGCACCGAAGCGCCTGGCCCTGTGATTCACGGGAATTTCCACAATCCGAAATCCTGCGTTCTTGACCAAGGCGGGAATAAATCGATGCATGCCATGAAATGGCACCAGAGCGGCCACACATTCCCGCCGCATGGCCTTAAGCGTGCATCCGGTGTCACGTATTCCGTCGGCGACAAATCGACTCCGGATGAAGTTGGCGATCCGACCGGTGAGCTTCTTTACCGTCGAATCCATCCGTTTGGCACGATATCCGCAAACCAGATCGGCCCCCTTTTCAATCTCCGCAAGAAGCTTCGGAACATCCCGGGGATCGTTTTGCAAATCGCCATCCAGAAGCACGAGCACGGCCCCCCGGGCGACCCGCATTCCTGCCAGCATGGCCGCACTTTGGCCGGCATTTTTAGTAAACTCCAGAAGGCGCACCTCCGGAGCCGCCTCCACTGCGGCGGCCGTGCCATCGGTTGAACCATCATCAACAAGGATCAACTCATACGGGATTCCTTCCAATGCGGCCCGCACTTCGCCTTGCAAAATCCGGACATTCTCCGCTTCATTGTAGAGCGGAATCACAATGGAAATCTCGGGAGTCATCACAAAGGTTGCGTCTGGTAATCGAGACATTGGTAGATGTAAAGCGGTTCTGCGTCACCACCGACGGGCGGCAACTTCTCCAATAAATTGACAGCCACAAAGGCCGCCTTGATCGTCTGGGGCAGATCATCGGCAGCCTCATGCGAAATGTACAAGGCACTGCGCCCGAGGAAGGGATTTTCTCCCTCCTCTTCGGTGAAGTACTCATCGGTCGTGTGCCCGGTGGCGACAAAATCTCCATAGCTCGGCCACAAACCAAATTGGTTGGAAACGTCCTGCGATTCCCCCACATAGACGGTCGGATGCCCCGCCGGGGGAACCAACTCGTTTCTAAGATGGTATCCCAGCACGGAGGCCAACGCAGGATCTCCCGCGACCAGAAATACTCCTTCTCCTTCCGCCGCGGATTGTTCGAGGAACGCATCCCGAACCTCGCCGGCGGCGGCCCGCCAGCCCTCGCCCGATTGAAAGACCGCCATCATGCTATAAGCCGACATCACAACGGCCACGGTAAAGCTCGCCCCGGGAATCGCCTGCTTCCACCCGGATCGGAAATTTCCCTTGAGAAACCCAAGAAGCAACAATGGCACCGCCAACAGAAGGGGGAATCCCGCCGCCTGTCCGCGCAAGGCGAAATACCCGCAAAGCACCACCCCAGGCAAGGCCCCGAGGAAGAGAAACCGTGAACGGACTTCGCGGTGGGATTCCCTCCCGTCCCTCACCCAAGCAAGAAGCATAAACACAAGGACAAGCGGTGAAAAAGCCATCGCCAATTGCCCCAGGGAAATAAAGAATCCTCCGATGCGAAACATCAAAAGCGTGCGGAGAGTGCCACCGGCCACTGGAATCCATTCCAGCGCGGCATTCCAGGCCAACGCCGGTCCCAGCATGAGAGCCGGAAGAAGAAAAAAGAGCCCCGCCCCCAAGACGTGATCCAACTTGCGGTGCTTCGGACTGCAAAAAACAAAAACAATAAGCGCCGGCACCCAGGCGACGGTGACATAGGCAAACGACGACGCCGTCCCCATCATCACGGCGGCGGCAAGCCACCAGAGAAGCTTTCCAGACCTGGCGTGGTACGCCCGCCAAACGAAAAGCATGGCCAGTGCGGTTGCGGTCAATGCCGGCAATTCCGGTCCCACCCGGAGGGCGGCCGTGTTCACGAGCGGCAGGGCATTCAAGCCCAGCGCCGCCCAGGCCGCGAGGTCGTCATCACCAACTCGCCGCAGAAGCAGATAACAAGCCAGGGTCGCCGCCAAGGCCCAGAACGGAGCCAGCAATCGCCAAGCCTCTTCCGGCAGACCGAGCGCCTCCAGCCCTCCCACGAGACAGGCCGTTCCCGCCGGGCCGTCAAAATATGCCGGGGCCGATTTTTCGGCGCACAAAAAATAATAGGCCTCCGTCGGCGAGGGATCCTCGGAAACAACCAGGCCGACGCGCAAGGCCGTCAGGAGAACCGCCACAATGATGAGAACTCCCGAGGTCTTCACTTGGAAAGAAGGCTGGGATGAATTTTCTCGATCCTGGGAAGCCAACATTTGGCCTTCCAGCGCCAGAGCGTCTCCAGCCCGGCCACCGTCAGCCAGCCCAGAGCGGTGCCGATCAGAGCAGAAACCACCACATCCAGCGGCCAATGCGAGCCCACATACACCCGGCTATACGCCACCAAAGCCGCAGGCAGTAAAAACATCCACCCCCAGCGGCGGAAAACCAGCAGACCCACGCCAGCAACCGCAAAGTTGTTTGCCGCATGCCCGGAGGGAAAAGAATTCCCCCGGGGGGAACGAATCCGCACCCCTGAAAAATTTTCTTTCAATGGTTCCGCCACCGCGAGAAACCGAGGCTCAAGCGACTGCAGATCGAGAGAACGAACCCCCGCCAACGAATCATGAGGTCGGGGCCGACCCACCATCTCTTTGAGCGAATCCACTACCAACGCGTCCGTGACCCCGACGGCCAAAACAGCAGCGACGAGAAACACCCGCCAACGAAAGCCACCGAAGATCGCCAGCCCGATCGCACCCACGAGGAGAAACGGCCACCAGAAATCGAAACTCGAAGCCACGGCCATGATTCGATCCGCGACCGGATGCGTCCAGTTGCGATTAATGAGAAAAAGAAGCTGTTGATCCATGAGTTGTGCTGCGTAGCGTGAGACATGATTTTCCGATCTGCGCAATTTCGCAAGCTGCTAACGCTTGTCGCCTTCATCCTTTTTCCGCTCACGGTCCTGGCGGACCCCGACGCGGAGGCCATTCTGAACGCCGCCCGGGTCAACCCGATGGGAGAGAAAACCAGTCTCAGTGCCCAGCTCCGCTCCAAATCCACCGTCATTCCTTTCGAGATTCATGTGGATAACGCAGTCCGCTACGTCTTCGAAAATCCCCGTCAGGAACTCATTCTTAAACTGGAAGACAAAGCCCCCGTTCTCACCGAACACCTCGGCGGCGAGACGTCCAAGGTCCGCCGGGCGCAATTCGACAAACCCGTACGCGACACCGGAATCACCTATGAGGATCTCGCCCTGCGCTTCCTCTATTGGAAAAATCCCATCCTCCAGGGCGAGGACGTCCTGCGTACCCGCAAGGCCTGGAAGATCGAGATCCAAGCCGGTCGTGATTCCTCTCAATACGGTGTCGCCTGGGTCTGGATCGACCAACAGACCGGCGCCATCCTGCGCATGGAAGGCTACGATCGCAAAGGCCGTCTCCGCCGCCGCTTCGAAGTCATCTCGGCTAAAAAGATCGACGGCCAGTGGATGCTCAAGCAAATGCGAGTCGAAACCTTTGATCCCACCACCAAAAAGATTCTCAACCGAACCTATCTCGAGATTCTCGACCGCCTGACCCAAAAATAGACGATGATTCTTCCTAAATTAGACATTTCGATCCGCCAGGGTTGTTTTGACGCAAGTTGGCTTTGTAAAAAATAGCGCATCCCGCATAAAGACAACTTAATCCGAAAGAACAATCGACGAGAATCGCACAACCCGTTTTCCACCAGATGATTTTTGCCCGCTGACTCCCCCATCCTCCCAGTACAGATTCAACTTGCTGTGCGAATTTTTATAACACGGAAGATGAACTTAAAATTCGCACAATAATACTGTTCGAGCAATATGGAAGAATACCTTAAGTATGTTATATTCGCGATCCTGGGGGGGCTTATCGCTTGGATCGGCCAAAAGATTGCAAATCGAAAAAGATTCCTTCGATACACCGTCAACACGGCACGACTTGGATTTAGTACCCAGGATGAACATTTCGGAGACATTCAGGTTATCTGGAACGACACGCCTCTATCCAACGTGCATTTCTCACGCGTTGAAATTTAGAATACCTCGGGTCGCGATTTGGAAGATTTCACATTCACCGTCTATTCAGGTGACGAAACAAAAATGTTGGTCGACGCGAAGTTCATCCTTGGCTCGGCCAAGATCTTCGACTGGTCAGAAGGGTTTTCCAAGACCATCAAATTGAGCGAGGGCCAACAATCAAACTCTCAGCAAATTCACGCATGGACGCACAATCGCGAATACACAGTTCCCGT
>CALBXK010000259.1 GCA_937890535.1 uncultured Spartobacteria bacterium | reverse complement strand
AGCGGGCCCGTCGATCTTCCGGGACGAGCCCAAATCGAAGGGCAAACATATTGGCGTGAAACGAACTGTGCCGACTCCCGAGAGAATCGACATAAAGCCCGGTATCCTCGTCAAAGAGACGACTGTTGAATCCCTCCTGCAACTCCGCAGCTTGACCGGCGAAGGTCACCGCTTCGGCATCGCGACCAAGATAGCCGGCTAGCTCAGACAAACCTTCGAGACCCCAATACGCGAAGGCATTGCCGACCGCATTGCCCTCGCCGAATTCAAAACCGTCTCGTTCCTCCACCGGCCAATCCACAATACCCTCCTTGGGAAAATCGGAAATCAACCCATCGCCCATGAGTTGGTGAAAAGAAGTCTGGTCACGCAGAAAGGCATAATGCTGATCCACAAAATCAAAATCGCCACTCTGCAGAAGGTACTCCCGAAAATTTGGAATGAAACACTGCCACCACTCACAAGGCCAGGTGGGATGACCGACCAAATAGGCCAAAGTTCGGCGGGCGGTTTCCAAAGAGCCCTCCGTCGCAAATTGGGTCAACATGGTGACGTAGGTGTCCGCCTCATAGGCAAGACGTTCGCGAGTGAGGCAGTCGGTAAATATATCCGTCGTGGTGAAGGCCACTGTATTTTTACACAGGCTCCAAACCTTCTCGAGCCGGGGATCCGAACAATGAAACTCGGACCGATTGCCGTCAAAGGGCATCCCCAAGGCAATGACCCTCATGCGCTCCGAGGTAAACTCTCCCCGCCAGCCCTGGACCTCGGCGTAACGAAACATCCGCGTTCCAAAATGAGAAAGCGGTTCAGAATCTGGAGCAAACGTCCACAATTCCTGGAAACAATTTTCAGTGCGTAACTGAAAGCGGGCGTGACCGTTGGGCTGAAGTTCCTCCGCCAACCGCAGTTCGATGGCACCGCCGCCCACTGGACCGAAAAGCTCCACACCCCCAAAAACGGGACGACCAAAATCCACCAAATAGTTTCCTGGTCCCAGTTCGCTCACCGCAACCGGTTCGCATCGAGTGAGGCTGTAAGTCGGCGTGCGACAAATCTCGCACTCGTCCACGGCGAGACCAAACCCGCAGGCTACGGACCAATCTGAGGCATCAAACTCCGCCTCCTTCCACCCTTGGGGATAGACGACACCATCAATGTGTTCCGGATACTCCCCAGGACTCGGCCCGCCCTTGGCGAACTGGTCGAGGCCGGGCCGTTCCCAACACACTGGCCGATAGATCGTATTGGCATCGCGTTGCCGCCATTCCCGCGAACTGCGAATGATTTGGCATCCCCCCTCCTCGTCCGTAATTTCCAAGGCCAAGGCAAATCCCCTGGCCTCGCCACGGGACTGCACTGCGATGGCATTTCGACCACTCTTCAAGGAGTCGGCGACCTCATATTCCATGAGAAGCGGGATGCCGTCCTCCAGGGATCGAAACGGTCCCACTGCAACGAGCGAACCATTGAGAAACACCCGATACTTGACGAAGCTGCCTCCCAAAAGCTGATTGTCATAGGGATACTTCGAGGGAAGGATTTGCCAGTCCCGGATCGCGTAGGAATGCGGATCGGACACGATACAGAGGATCGCGGTGCAGGGACGGGAAGGGAGTAAGAATTCCTGGCGGCAAAAGGTATTGCCCGGCCCTCCGATCCACTCACTGGCAGCCAAATCCGGAATCACCCTCTTGCCCTCTGGGAGGGCGGGCAGATCATTGAAATCCCCATTGGCCGTGAATTGATTCATATTCCCGATCAATTCAAGGGTGGTTGGGCGAAATTAGCTTCATAGGAGAGCGCATCCTTGCTTCGGGCTTCGGCATGGCCATCGATAAACACCATGGTGGCCTTCGTATTGTTCATACAGCGGTAGGCGACATGACTGTAATTCATGGCCCGACCCGCATAGAGCATGTCGGCAAAAAGCACCGTCTTGGTAGGGGTCTTTACCGAGACCAAGGCAATCGGGTCGACAGGGCCGATGGGATCTCCGTCGGGCGGAGGATGATTGACCTGAAGATTGCCATTCATGGAATAGCTGCTTTTCACCCCGGCCGCCGGATATTCCGGAGACACTCCCGCTGGGTTGATAAGCAGCGGATTCTGCTCCCATTGAGGTTCCGGAAGCCGGTGGCTGGCTCCATAGGCTCGGAGGGCGGTGGCCCAATCCAATCCGACATCCGAATTGCGCCCGTCAGCGCGGGGCAGCATTCCTTTGTTGTCGATGACGTACAAATGCATGGCCGCACCCATCTGCCGAAGATTTGAAATCGAAGTGGCGGCGTTCGTACTCTCCCGCATCGAACGGATCCCCGGAATCAGGAGGGCGGCGAGGAGCGCAATGATCGCGATCACCACCAGAAGCTCGATGAGAGTAAATCCTCCCTCGACTCGGGCAAATCTCCGGTTGGTGAAAGGCGATTTCATAACCCTCCGGGATTCGTGTCAGAACCATCTGAAAGACTCTTGGTGGCCACATTCGCCGATGCGCCTTTGCCACTCAAATCCTGCACCACACAGCCCAGATGCTGAGGATCGATCCGCAGGGAAATCTTAGCCATTCCGTTTTCGATCACCGGGGTAAGATCCCGATTGTTCCAAACGTCGCGATAGGTGGCCCCCTCATGATGCGGCACTTCCAGGACCACTCCCGAATAGGTTCTGGGGCGGCCATTGAACAAAGTCCAAAGCTTGCGATTGTCACCGGGAAACAAGTTGGCCACCACCCCTCGGGCCTGAGTATCCACGCGGGGAACGGGATTCGGGCTGTTGAAACAATCCGTATATTCCTTTTTCACCAGGTAACTATGATTCAATCGTTCCCGGATCCGCGAATGATGGAGGCGATAGGTATCCTCCTGGATGGCCTCGCCATTGAAAAACAGCGCATCGACCTGACTCGGTTTGCTGCCCACCTCGATATAACCGGGCAGACCGATGGTGCGATAGGTCGGAGTGGAGAACCTTTGGACATTGAGAGGCATCTCCGTGATGAGATCCGA